>JAJPYU010000242.1 GCA_021204765.1 Clostridiales bacterium | reverse complement strand
TTTCACACTAAGCTCCTGCTTCGCAGTCACTAAGTGTTCAATGTGTAAATTCGCTATCACTCATAGTACTCAAAGTACATATCTGATACCCTTACGGTGTCCCCTTCCTCTATACCCAGCCGGACAAGCTCGTCTTCTATGCCCTGATCCCGGAGGAATCTCTGAAAGAAGACGAAGCCTTTTTCGGCCTCCAGGTTCGTGTAACCCAGCATCTTCTCGATGCGGGGTCCTTCCACCACGTACTCCTTCGCTTTCTCGTCGTAATAGACATCGTAGGGCTCGTCCTTGAAGATGGCGGTCTCCGGGAAATACTCCTGCTCGAAGATTACCGGTTCATCCTTCACGCTCTGCAAGAGGTCCCAGACTGCGTAGAGCAGCTCCCTTAAGCCCTTTCCTGTCACGGCTGAGATGGGCATCACTTTAACACCCTGGGGCTCAAACTCATCCTTTATCCTCCGGATGGGATCGTCATCACCGGGATAGATGACATCTATCTTGTTGGCCGCTATGATCTGGGGCTTTTTGGTCAGGTCTGCGCCGTAGGCCTCCAGCTCCTTATTTATAGCATATATATCTTCTATTGGATCTCTCCCTTCAGTGGAAGCCGCGTCCACCAGATGGACTATTACCCTGGTACGCTCTATGTGTCTCAGGAAATGTATCCCCAGGCCCACGCCCTGGGAAGCGCCCTCGATGATACCGGGAATGTCAGCCATGACAAAACCCCTGCCCTCATCCAAATCTACTACACCCAGATTAGGCCTGAGCGTTGTGAAATGATAGTTGGCTATCTTCGGCTGGGCATTGGTTACCCGGGAAAGTAAAGTGGACTTTCCCACATTGGGGAAACCTACCAGTCCCACATCGGCTATGCACTTAAGCTCTAAGAGCACCTCCAGCTCCTGTCCATCCTCGCCTGGCTTGGCATAACGGGGAGCCTGCATGGTGGGCGTGGCGAAATGCTGGTTGCCCCAGCCACCTCTGCCGCCCCTTAAGACCACTTTCCTCGTGCAGTCCCCGGACATGTCGGCTATGACTTTCTCAGATGATGCCTCCCGGACCACGGTTCCCGGGGGCACCGGCAGCACTATATCCGCCCCGCTTTTGCCGAAGCGGTTGGACTTGGAGCCGTTCTCGCCATCCTCAGCGGCATATTTTCTCCTATGACGATAGTCTGACAAAGTGTTGAGACCCTCATCCACCACGAAGACCACGTCCCCGCCCTTGCCGCCGTCGCCTCCGTCAGGTCCTCCGGCCGGCACATATTTTTCCCGGCGGAAGCTGACGTGTCCGTCTCCGCCCTTGCCGGATTTAATAATAATAGTAGCCCTGTCCGCAAACAAAAGTCTCACCGCCTTTCATAAAACCTAATGTGAATAAAAAGACCCGGCTTAAGAAGCCGGGCCCCATTTAGTCAAACTTACTTGTCTGCTTCAATCGGATACACGGAAGCCACTTTCCTGTCTCTTCCTTTCCTCTCGAAACGCAGAATACCGTCCACTTTGGCGTAGAGTGTGTCGTCTCCGCCTCTGCCGACATTCAGTCCCGGGTGGATCCTGGTACCCCGCTGTCTGTAGAGGATGTTGCCGGCTCTCACGAACTGGCCGTCCGCCCTCTTGGGTCCCAATCTCTTAGAGTGGGAATCACGGCCGTTACGGCTGGAGCCCATTCCTTTCTTATGGGAGAAGAACTGGAGATCCATCTTCATCATGTCTTACACCTCCTCGAATATCACGTCGATATTTTCCTCATAGCTCTCTTCAATACCTTCCAGGCCCAGAGCCAATGACTTAAGAAGCAGCTGCGACTGCTCTCCGGCGTCCTCATCCATCTTAAGGATAATGCTGCCGCTTCCCGCCTCGCTCTCGCAGGAGAATCTGTCCTCAGTCAACTCCTCTAAAGAATTGATGCAGCTGATCACCAGAGCCGATGTCCCGGCGCAGACGATGTCATTTCCGTCCGCATAGTCTGCATGACCTCTGCACTCAAAGCCTGTGATGCGTCCCTGCCCATCCTGGAAAAATGTGGCCTTTACCATGTCTTACGCACCTGCGTTGATCGTATCGATGCGAACTTTGGTATACGCCTGCCTGTGGCCGTTCTTCTTGTGGTAGCCGGTCTTCCTCTTGTACTTGTAGACTATCACCTTTTTGCCGCGGCCCTGTTCAAGCACGGTCCCATCTACAGAAGCTTTCTCCAGGTAGGGATCTCCTACACGAAGCTTCCTGTTGCAGACACCCAGGACTTTGTCGAAACTGACTGTATCACCGACCTGTGCGTCCAGCTTCTCAATGGTAATGATATCGCCTTCAGATACTTTGTACTGCTTACCACCTGTTGCTATAATCGCGTACATCTGGCACCTCCTGTTATCATTACTCGCCAGCTGTGGTGCTGCCAAATGGGCAGACTTAAACCTCGCTGTGCGGCATCTTCAATATACTAACACAGCGAAATTTTAAAGTCAACCTGTTATTTTCGGGGTTGTGAGGTGCCATAAGGGGCTCAAGGTGCCCTCTCAACAAAAACGTAGGGGGATTTCACACTTTATCCAGAGGTAATAGCTCACCTCCGGTTAAGGTATAAGTCTCCACTCTATGTATAGCAAGATTATATACATTAAATTCTTTATTCATATATTTGTAGAAATCTTCCAGCACCAGCTCCGGCTTTATATTGTCTGTGCTGCCCGTGGAGAGGCACAGGAAAAAAGCTCCATCCCTGGCTTCGAAGGCGTATATAAGGGGTTTTAAGTCTATGGCTCTCTCACTTTTCTTGCTCTGTTTCGTGATGAGAATGGTGTCACGGTCAGTGTAGTAGGCGCGGATGCCGGCCTCCATCTCCTCCTGGGTAAAGTCCGCCTGCTTTTTAAAGGAGACCAGGTAGTCGGTGGCCTCCACGGCGGCCATGGCTTTCTTTGCCCCCTCGGGCAGCTCCACACAGGAGAGTATCTTAACGCCCTCCGCCATCCGGGCGTTAAGGCGCTCTACTATATCATCAGTGGACTCGTATGAGTTCACCTCCATATCCATGTACTCCCCGTCGCTGGTAAGGCCCAGTCCCAGAGGTGCCGCAAAGGACAAATGCTGATGAGGGGAAAAGCCCTCTGAATAACTGACATCTATCCCGGCGCGGCGGATGGCCTTCTGGAAATAGCGCAGGAGATCCAGGTGACCCACGAAGCGCATGACGCCGTTTTTACTGAATTTAATCCTCAGTCTCATAGCACACACCTCCATGGAATCTCCTGGCTCCGCAACCACGGCACTGCTCACGGCAGTTAGGGGTCACCTCACCCGCCAGGGCTCTCTGCCATTCTTTCCAGAGATATTCCCTCGACACCCCGGTATCTATAAAGTCCCAAGGCAAAATCTCGTCCCTATCCCTCTCTCTGGTGGTATAAAAACTGACATCTATGCCACACTCCTCAAAAGCCTCCTGCCATTTACTGTCCACATAGTACTCAGTCCATGCCGGGAAAATGCCTCCTTTTTCGTAGACTTTTATCAAAGCATCGGCGAGACGCCTGTCGCCTCTGGCCAGTATCCCCTCAATAAGCGTGATGTCAGCATTATGCCAGTTGTAGCGTATGCTCTTTCTGTTTTTCTGTGCCTTCACGCTTTCATTTACCGCTCTGGCTCTGCCAAGGAAGTCCTCCTTAGTGCAAATGGGGCACCACTGGAAAGGTGTGCAGGGCTTGGGTACAAAGAAAGAGGTGCTGACAGTGATCTGGCACTTGCCCATACGCTTATCTTTTGGAATATCATAATACTTTTCAGCTATCCGCTCCGCCAGCTGGGCTATCGCCCTCTGATCCTCCTCTGTCTCCGTGGGCAGCCCCAGCATGAAGTATAGCTTTACCTTCTGCCAGCCGCCCTCAAAGGCGGTCCCGGCGCCGGATAAGATTTCCTCCTCAGTCAGGCCCTTATTTATCACATCCCTCATCCTCTGGCTGCCGGCCTCAGGGGCGAAGGTGAGGCTGCTCTTTTTGATATCCTGGACCTTGCTCATGACGTCCAGGGAGAAATTGTCAATGCGCAGGGATGGCAGGGAAATGTTCACATGATCTTTTTTGAAATTGTCGATGAGGAAATTGAGGAGCTCCGGGAGATATCTGTAATCACTGGAACTTAGGGAGCTTAAGGATATCTCGTCATAGCCGGTGGACTTAAGCATTGACTCCGCAAGACTTTCCATATGCTCCAGGCTTCTCTCCCTGAGGGGCCGGTATATCATCCCCGCCTGGCAGAAGCGGCATCCCCTTATGCAGCCTCTCTGTATCTCCAGGGTCACCCGATCCTGTGTCGCCTGTACATAAGGCACTATGGGCTTGTCCGGATAGACTATCTTAGACATGTCCGAAACCACCTGTCTCGTGACAGTGGCCGGGACATCCTCATATTTCGGAGTGAAGGAGGCTATAGTGCCGTCATCATTATATATGACTTCATAGAGTGAAGGAACATAGATTCCCGGTATATGAGAAGCCTCCCTCAAAAAAGCTGCCCGTGAAAAACCTGAACATTTTTTGTTCTTTCCGAAACCGCCTTTATTTTTTCTGTCATCAGCTATACAACTCTCTGTATATTCTTTAATATCTGCATCCTTATTTAAAGCATCCCCTTTTTCATTTATCCCCGGGTTGTCTGCATTTTTTTTATTATCGGCAATCCGGTTCCCAGTAGCATCACACTTATATACATGCCGGGAGTTAATCAGACCATGTTTATGCTTTTTATATAAATCTATGAGCTCATCATAAACAGTCTCCCCCTCCCCAATATAGAAAATATCGAAAAAGTCCGCTATGGGCTCCGGGTTATAGGCGCAGGGTCCGCCACCTATGACTATGGGGTCAGCTTCTGTCCTGTCACAGCTCTTAAATGGTATCCCCGCCAATCCCAGTATCTGCAGGATATTCGGGTAGCACATCTCATACTGGAGGGTAATGAGCAGCCAGTCAAAATCCTTTATGGGATCCTGGCTTTCCAGGGCAAAGAGAGGTATTCCCTGCTCCTTCATTATCCTGTGCAGGTCGGGCCAGGGCGAGAATACTCTCTCGCAGTATACATCTTCCCGCTGATTAAACATATGCTGAAGTATCTGTAATCCCAGATGGGACATCCCTATCTCATAGACGTCGGGGAAAGCAAAAACTGCCCGCAGATCAACATTCTCCGGATCTTTTCGCACCATATTTATCTCGTTTCCTATGTATCTGGCCGGTTTTTCCACCGACAGCAGTATCTCATCTGAAAGGGCAAGCTTTTCCATAACATCTCCTGAATTTCACATTTCAAATAATAGTAGCTTATCTTGATCTCAGGCATATTAAACATAATGATCATACTCCATTTCAGTTTGATAATAAATCTTTTGATTATCTGTCAGAAAATGAAGACTGATTTACTGCGGCCGGCTGTCATTTTCGGATTCAGCTGTCTCTCTGTGCTTCTTTATAAATCCCGGCAGCTTCTCATCCAGCACGTACCTTTTGACCATGATCAGCACAGCCACCCCCAGAACGGTAAGGAAATTCTCCAAAGCGCCTGTGTCATGGATTATCATGTGCCTGACTATAACGAAAAGAATTACCTCCAGCACTGTGCCCGTCCCGGGCTTGCAGAGCATCCTGAACAGCTCCACTCCTATGATGATATTCAAAACGTAATTTAAAAGTGTGAGTATGGCATCCGGGTTAGCTGAATCCGCGATATATTCCTGAATCGGTGTCTTTAAAAAGACGATACCCATGACCACCACGACAATAATGACAACAGCAAGTATAGCCTCCAGAACAGTACTGATGATCTCAACTATGTCCCTTATCTTCTTATCGTGTTTCACTACTCTCACCACCCTCTCCACATGGAAAAACCGGCTAAAGAGTGCCGGTTCCTCCGGAACCCTGCACAGGTGCCGCGGCAATCAAATACACAGGTAGTATCCCATAACGTAAGCGATGCCCGGCTGGAAAGGCCTGTTTACATAAACCATCCGGTTGGTTTATGTAAAACACTGGCTTTTCCTGCCCGGGCACCACACTGCAATTTATTTTATTACTGTCCCATCTGTGCAGCGACTTCAGCCGCAAAGTCCTCCTGCTTCTTCTCGATGCCTTCACCGGTCTCAAAGCGGATAAAGCCCTTCAGGGTGATCTTTGCGCCGTTGGCTTTGGCGACTTCCTCTACGTACTTCGCAACGCTCTGCTTGCCGTCCTCAGCCTTGACATACACCTGGTCTACCAGGCAGATTTCCTTGAGTTCCTTACTGATACGACCCTTGATCATTCCGGCGATAACTTTCTCCGGCTTCTGGGACTCCTTCGGATCGTTCATGATCTGAGCCTTAAGGATTTCCTCCTCGTGGGCGATGTAATCGGCATCTATCTCATCCCTTGTGGTGTACTGGGGCTTAAGGGCTGCCACCTGCATGGCAATATTCTTGCCCATCTCTTTGATGGCATCATTTACCACATCAGTCTCCACATCCACCAGGACACCAATCTTACCTCCCATGTGGGTGTAATCTGCGATAAATCCGTTCTCCTCAGTCACTGTAGTGAAGCGGCGGATCTTAAGATTCTCACCGATGACGGCAATCTGTCCGGCCAGCTCCTCGTTTACTGTCTTGGAAGTATCAAACTTCCAGGGCTCAGCCAGGAATGCGTCCACATCTGCGGCCTCAGTCTCCAGGGCCTGGTCGGCTACCCGGGCTACATAATCCCTGAACTTCT
>JAJPYU010000221.1 GCA_021204765.1 Clostridiales bacterium | reverse complement strand
GGGTGACGATGACCAGTCCATTTACAAGTTCCGCGGGGCGAATATCGAGAATATCCTTTCCTTTGAAAAATATTTCCCCGATGCGAAGGTAATACGCCTGGAGGAGAATTACCGCTCCACCCAGAATATCCTGGACGCTGCCAACGCAGTCATCAGGAACAACAGGGGACGGAAGGCCAAATCCCTCTGGACCAGGAAAGGAGAGGGGGAGCGGATACGGTTTGTTCAGCTGGACAATGCCTACGAGGAGGCGGAGACTATCGCCTACAGCATCAATTCCTATGTGCGGCGGGGAAGGTTCAGCTATGGCGACTGCGCTGTGCTCTACCGCACCAACGCCCAGTCCAGGGTTCTGGAGGAACGATTCGTCAGGGAAAATATTCCCTACCGTATATTCGGCGGCGTGAATTTCTATGCCAGAAAAGAGATCAAGGATCTGCTGGCTTACCTTAAGACTATAGATAACGCCCGGGACGATGTAGCGGTAAAGCGCATCATCAATGTCCCCCGTCGGGGAATAGGTGCCACTACCTTGAATTATGTCCAGGAGTATGCCGATGATATGGGGATGAGCTTCTATGAGGCGCTAAGTGACGCCGAAAATATCCCCGCGCTGAAGGCGGCAACGGCGGCGAAGCTGGAGAAATTCGTCCTTTTCATACAGACTAAGAAGAGCAAGGCTCCCTACATGGATGTGGACGACCTGCTCTCGGAGATAATTGAGGATACCGGGTATGAAGCGGAGCTGGGAGACCCCAATGATTCAGATGTCAGATCCCGGATTGAAAATATTGATGAGCTGATCTCCAAGGCGGCAGACTATCAGGAGATCGCAGAGGAGCCATCCTTAAGCGGTTTCCTGGAGGAAGTGGCTCTGGTTGCGGATATCGACTCTCTGGAGGAGCAAAATGATTATGTGGCTCTCATGACTCTCCACAGCGCCAAGGGACTGGAGTTTTCCAACGTCTATCTCTCCGGGATGGATGATGGATTGTTTCCCGGATTTATCACTATTGACAGCGGTGATCCGATGGAGATGGAGGAGGAGAGGCGGCTCTGCTATGTGGGGATCACCCGGGCGAAGGAGCAGCTGACCCTGACCTGTGCCAGGCAGAGGATGGTGAGGGGAGAGACCCGGGATTACAGGGTGTCCCGTTTTGTAAAGGAGATACCCGGGGAGCTGCTGTCCGGGAGCATATATGAGAGGGAGCCGGATGTTTTTTCTGATATGTATGGGGTGCCTTACGGCGAAAGCCGCGGCATGGATTACGGACAGAGCAAATCATACGGCAGTGTGGAGATAAAGTCATATGGAGGAGTTATGGGAAAACCATATGGCGGCGCAGCGGCGAAACCTTATGCGGCGGCGAAGTCTTTCGGTGATGCCGGAAAGCTTTCCTCGCTGAATTATGCTGAGGGTGACAGGGTCCGACACATGAAATTCGGAGATGGCACAGTGTCTTCCATAGTCTCCGGAGGACGGGATTTCGAGGTAACTGTCGATTTTGATAAAGTTGGGACGAAAAAAATGTTCGCATCGTTTGCAAAACTGAAAAAACTATGATACACTAATAACAAAACAAATGTGAGTCACCGCTGACTGGCGGGTTTGGCGGATTATGAAAGGAGAACGTATCATGAATAAGTTAGAAGAAATGCTCAGCGCATCAAAGCTCTCAGAGCTCCTGACCGAGGAGAGGAAGAAAAAGCTGCTCATCGCACTGGCTATCATCGGGTGTATCGCAGCGGTAGCCATCATCGCATATCTGGTGTACAGATTCTTTGTGCCTGATTACATGGATGATTTCGAGGATGAGTTTGATGAGGAGTTTGACGACGACTTCTTCGATGATGACGAGGACGAGTACGACGAGTAAAGCGGACCTTGCGTAACTGAACAGAAATATTGCAGCCCTCGAATACTCGAGGGCTGTTGTAATGTGGAGATATATATGAAAAAAGGCGAGATATTCGAGGGCCTGGTGGAGAGGGTCGGATTCCCGAATAAAGGTATGATAAGAGTCAGGGAGGGGCGCGTGATGGTGAAAGGCGTCCTTCCCGGGCAGAGGGTGAAGATCGTTATTTCGAAGAAAAAGGGGAGCAGGGTCGAGGGACGTCTTTTGGATGTGACGGAGAAGTCCCCTCTGGAGCTGACCGAGGCGTATTGTCCGCATTTCGGGGCTTGCGGCGGATGCGCTTATCAGACACTGCCATATGAAGAACAGCTAAAGCTGAAAGCCGCCCAGGTGGAAGAATTGCTGAGGCCTGTCGTGACCAAAGAAAATAGAAAAAATGTGTCATGGGATGATATCTTCGAGGGCATACTGCCCAGTCCCAGGCAATTTGAATATCGGAATAAGATGGAATTCACTTTTGGGGATGAGATAAAGGATGGTCCGCTGACCCTTGGCCTGCACAAGTGGGGCAGTATGTACGACATTATTCCTGTGGAGCAATGCCGGATAGTGGATGAAGATTTCAGGAAGATACTCACTGTCACTATGGAATATTTCCGGGAGACAGGAGCACCTTTTTATCACAGGATGAGACATGAAGGATATCTGCGGCATCTGCTGGTGAGAAAGGCCACAAAGACCGGGGAGATACTGGTTGACCTGGTGACCACGACTCAGATATCATGGTTATCAAATAAAATATCTGAAAGTGGTACAAACTGTAAAGAAAACCTTAGGAACAGTGCTGATGCAGCCTGCAGTTCTGATGATGTTATAGAAAAGAACGGCAGCAATGAAAATATAAAACCTGAGAATAGAAATACTTTAGAGTACAAATTAACAGCAGGCTGGTTGGATGCTTTGCTGTCATTAGAGTTAGAAGGCGTTTTAACCGGGATCCTTCACACAAAAAATGACAGCCTCTCTGACACGGTAAAGGATGAGGGCACCGAGATTTTGTATGGTCGGGATTATTTTTATGAAGAGCTCCTGAATCTGCGTTTTAGTATCACTCCATTCTCATTCTTTCAGACAAATTCTCTGGGGGCGGAGGTGCTCTATGACACTGCCCGTCGCTTTATCCGTGATTCTCTGGCTGAGGCAGGGGAGAGCCTTGACGGGCGGACAGTTTTCGACCTCTACAGCGGCACCGGAACAATTGCCCAGATACTTTCGACCGTGGCCGGGAAAGTCATAGGCGTAGAGATAGTGGAGGAGGCCGTGGAGGCGGCGAGAGAAAATGCTGCCCTAAATGGACTTACCAACTGTGAATTTATCGCCGGTGATGTCCTGAAGGTCCTGGATGAGATTGAGGAGAGGCCGGACTTTATCATTCTCGACCCGCCTCGGGACGGCGTTCATCCCGGGGCGCTTAAGAAGATCATCGCCTACGGCGTTGAGCATATGATTTACATTTCATGTAAGCCTACCAGTCTTGCGCGAGACCTGGCGGTGATGCAGGAGGCCGGTTATCGTGCCGAGCACATCTGCTGTATTGATATGTTCCCCGGAACAGCTAATGTAGAGACGGTGTGCCAGTTAATTCTTCACAAAACTTTATAGCAGCTTTCACGTTCTATAATCCTGCAGGGCAGCACTATGCGGACCGCTTCGCGGTGTCCTCCCTGCATGCGGTCTAAGAGCAGCATTACAGCCATATGGGCCATCTCCTCCCGTGGGATGTGGATGGTAGTAAGATAAGGCCTGGTGGTCTGGGACTGCTCAATGTCATCTATGGAGATGACGGAGATGGACTCACGGATTTTCTTTTTCTCTTTCTTTAGAATCTCAAGCACCCCTATAGCCGTCACATCGTTGGCGCAGAAGACGGCGGTGAAGTCACTTCTGCCTGAGGACTTGGCCTCAAGAAGCTCCGAGAAGGCAGCCTGTGCCGCTTCCTTAGTCTGGTTTGTCTGCCTGATCAGGTGATAATTCATGGAAATGTGATTTTGTATCAGCGTATTGCAGTAGCCCACGTAGCGGCTCTCGTAGGAGCAGTCACCGATGTAGGCGATGCGGCTGTGACCCAGGGACAGCAGATGAGCCATGGCCATCTCTGCGGCCCGCTCGCCGTCGCATATCACCTCGTCCACATTGAAATTCATGGTATTTCTCCAGATGCCCACGACCGATTTATTCCGGGCAGTGATCTCTGCCAGCAGCTTTTCCGAGCAGCGCCCCAGGATAATTACTCCATCAGAGCCGGAGAGTGTCTCCTTTAATGATTCCTCGGCGTAAATGACCTGATCGATAAGGGTGTTCTGCTTCATCAACTCTATTTCCAGGCTTCTGAAAAGCTCGGCGAAGAAAGGATCGTCGTCCAGTGAGGCCACCCGGGCCAGGATGATGGTGACGTGGCGGATGGTGCCCGTGCCGGAAGCGGTGCCGGCCAGTGAGCTGCCGGGGCTGCCTGCCTTTTTGAGCTGTCGGGCAGCTTCATTGGGGATGTAGCCGATCTCCCTTGCAGCCTCCCATATCTTATCTCTCGTCTGGACAGAGGCGCAGGTGGGAGAAGCGTTATTTAAGACCCGGGAGACGGTAGATACCGAGACACTGGTCATTTCAGCTATTTTCTTAAGGGACATGATTACTCCTACGGCTACTGTTCACACGTGGCCGGGAAACATCATGGACATTTCAAGCTTGCTTGAAAGTATCCATGATACTGTCAGGGTTACCTGTGCAACAGGTAACCTACACCTACATGAGCAGTCTTAGCTCCGGGCTCCGCAAGTAGCGGGAAAGTATGCGGCACTTGTGGCGCAGACGGCGCTAGACGTCCGGGGGACGTCTGTTTAGCGCGGACCGAAGCAGAGCGTAGAAGAGTGTGAATGCGGGTAGAGGCAGTGTGAACGGTGACCTTACTCAATCGTTTGCGTAATATCAGATTGAAATTCTCCAATATTTGCGATATCATTCAATAAGTTTTATGAGAAATATTGTAACACATGGGTTTTGGAATTGTCAAGAAAGAGCAAACGATTGCTTAAATGGATTGAAATTCGCACAGGCAGCAACATGCTGTTTATGACAGGTAGGAATTCCATGTGAACAGTAAATAAGAAAAAGGAGAAAATAGACGACATGAAAAGGAAGATTTCAAAGAAAGTAATAGCAGTGGGTACCGTGGCCGCCCTTGCAGTGGGAATGGCAGCCTGCGGCAGCAGCGGAAGTTCCGATTCCTCAGGCTCGGCTTCCGATGAGACAGAAAGTGCAGAGACCGTCACCATCACCAACGTATCCTACGACCCTACCCGTGAGTTCTACGAGGCTTACAATGAGATGTTCGCCGATTATTATAAGGAAGAGACCGGCGTGGACGTGGAGGTAGTCCAGTCCCACGGCGGCTCCGGTTCCCAGGCCCGTTCAGTCATCGAGGGCAGCGACGCCGATGTGGTGACCCTGGCCCTGGCCCACGATATCACCCTTATTGAGAATGAGGGGCTTATAGACGAGGGCTGGATAGACGAGTTTGACGACAACAGCTCCCCCTATACTTCCACCATCGTCTTCCTGGTCCGTGCCGGAAATGAGAAGGGCATTGAAGACTGGGATGACCTGACAAAGGACGGCGTGGACGTCATCACTCCGGACCCCAAGTCCTCCGGCGGCGCCTGCTGGAATTTCCTGGCGGCTTGGCACTACGCCGACCTGCAGTACGGTGGTGACGAGGATCAGATAAAGGCTTTCATGACCGCTCTCTATGATAATGTCATCGTCATGGATTCCGGCGCCAGAGGCGCCACCACCACTTTCGTGGAGAACGGCCAGGGCGATGTCCTGATCGCCTGGGAAAATGAAGCCCTCATGGCTATGGATGAGTATCCCGGCGAGTACGAAATGATCACCCCCAGCATCAGCATACTGGCTGAGCCCTCCGTGGCAGTGGTGGATGAGAATGTGGATGCCAACGGTACCAGGGACGTGGCAGAGGCCTACCTTCAGTACCTCTACACCGACGAGGCTCAGGAGCTTATCGGGCAGTATTACTATCGTCCCTCCAATCCGGATATCTTAGCTGAGTTCTCAGACACATTTGACCTTTCCGTAGATCTGTGCACCATAGACGATTTCGGCGGTTGGGACCAGGCATATGAAGACTTCTTCCAGGACGGAGCGATATTCGATGAAATCTACGAAGCAGACTAAAACAGCTAAAATAAGAAAGACAGTGATCCCCGGGAAAGGAATGACCCTGGGGATTACTGTCACTATGCTCTCCCTTCTGATACTGATCCCGCTGGCCTCAATCCTGGCCTATTCCTTTAAGCTGACCTGGTCGGAATTCTGGGCTATTATTTTCAGGCAGAATGTCATGAGAGCTTTCGCCACCAGCATTATCTGTGCCTTTATCGCCGCAGTGATAAACTGCGTCTTCGGATTGATACTGGCATGGATACTGGTGCGTTATGAGTTCCCCGGAAAAAGGATAATGGATGCCATGATAGAGCTGCCCTTCGCCCTGCCCACGGCGGTGGCGGGCATCACCCTCTCCAAGATGTATTCCACCCAGGGCATCCTGGGATCGTTCTTTGACAGGTTCGGCATCAGCATCTCCTACACCAGGATAGGACTGACCATTGCCCTGGTATTTATCGGTATACCCTTTGTGGTGAGGGCCCTGCAGCCTGTCATTGAGAAGCTGCCCGCATCCTTTGAGGAGGCCTCCACTATGCTGGGCGCCAGCGGCGGCTACACCTTCAGGAGAGTGATACTGCCGGAGCTGACCCCGGCCCTTTTGGTGGGCTTCGGCCTGGCTCTGGCCCGGGGGATATGAGAGTACGGCAGTGTCATCTAC
>JAJPYU010000213.1 GCA_021204765.1 Clostridiales bacterium | reverse complement strand
CGCGAGGCTCAGGAGTCGCGTGGGCTCGGAGATGGGTATAATAGACATCATTATTGTCGGTGCGGGGATTTAAGTAACGAAGATATTCCCATAAATTTTCCCAAGATTTCTGAAAATCCATTCTTGACCCAAAAATTCCTTTGTGTTAATATGATAAATGCGCCTTTTCGCATTTGGGGTTATTTTGCGCCCATTTTTGGAGAGGTAAATATTATGAGAGGTGAACGTCTATGGAGAAAAACAGGATCCGTCCAGTCAAAAACGGTAATATTACGCGGATGAGCTATTCCAGACAAAAGCAGGTGCTGGAGATGCCGAATCTGATCGAAGTCCAGAAAAACTCCTATAACTGGTTTCTTAATGAGGGACTGAGAGAAGTGTTTGACGACATTTCCCCCATAGCTGATTACAATGGGCATCTGAGCCTGGAATTTACGGATTTTACCTTATGTGAGGACGATGTAAAATATTCCATTCCCGAGTGCAAGGCCCGTGATGCCACATATGCGGCTCCCCTGAAGGTGAAAGTGCGCCTTTATAATAAGGAAGCCGACGAGATCAATGAGCACGAGATCTTTATGGGAGACCTGCCCCTGATGACGGAGACAGGCACCTTTGTGATAAACGGTGCGGAGCGTGTTATCGTCAGCCAGCTGGTGCGTTCACCCGGTATCTATTACGGTATTACCCGGGATAAGCTGGGTAAGAGGCTCTTTTCCTGCACTGTGATCC
The DNA here is from genome assembly GCA_021204765.1 of Clostridiales bacterium. GTDB lineage: Bacteria > Bacillota > Clostridia > Lachnospirales > Lachnospiraceae > Eubacterium_I. Next base: position 6,041 of record JAJPYU010000213.1, on the reverse strand, counting down.
CGAACCGGGGTGCCTGGCTGGAGTACGAGACTGATGCCAATGACGTTTTCTATGTGCGGGTGGACCGTACCCGCAAGGTCCCTATCACTGTGCTGATCCGTGCCATGGGACTGGGCACCAATCAGGAGATCCTGGACCTTTTCGGCGAGGAGCCCAAGATCCTGGCTTCTTTCGGGAAGGATGTGGCCACCAATTACCAGGAAGGCCTGCTGGAGCTCTATAAGAAGATCCGTCCCGGCGAGCCTCTTTCCGTGGACAGCGCTGAGACGCTTATCATGGGTATGTTTTTCGATCCACGCAGGTATGACCTGGCGAAGGTCGGCAGATATAAGTTTAATAAGAAGCTGATGCTCCGCAACCGTATAAACGGCCACGTTATCGCTGAGGATGTGGTGGATCCCGCAACCGGAGAGATACTCGCCGAGGCGGGTACAGTGGCTGACCGTGAGCTGGCAGACCGCATCCAGAATGCGGCTATCCCTTCTGTCATGATCCAGACCGAGGAGAGGAATGTGAAAGTGCTCTCCAGCATGATGGTGGACATCACGAACTTCGTTGACGTAGATCCGAAGGAAGTGGGCGTGACGGAGCTGGTATATTATCCGGTGCTCGCTCAGATCCTGGAGGAGTGCGATGATATAGAGGATATCAAGGCCGCCATCCGCAGGAATATCCACGACCTGATCCCGAAGCACATCACCCGGGAGGACATCCTCGCTTCCATAAATTATAACATGCATCTTGAGTACGGCATCGGAAATGATGATGATATCGATCATCTGGGCAACCGTCGTATCCGCTGTGTCGGTGAGCTGCTTCAGAACCAGTACCGCATCGGCATGTCAAGGCTTGAGCGTGTGGTCCGTGAGAGGATGACCACCCAGGATCTGGAGACCATTACTCCCCAGAGCCTTATAAATATCAAGCCGGTGACGGCTGCCGTGAAGGAGTTCTTCGGCTCATCCCAGCTGTCCCAGTTCATGGATCAGAATAATCCCCTTGGTGAGCTGACCCACAAGCGCCGTCTCTCCGCATTGGGACCCGGCGGACTGTCCCGTGACCGTGCCGGATTCGAGGTCCGTGATATCCACTACTCCCATTATGGCAGAATGTGTCCTATCGAGACTCCCGAGGGACCGAATATCGGACTGATCAATTCCCTGGCCTCCTACGCCAGGATCAACCAGTACGGCTTTGTTGAGGCACCGTACCGTAAGATAGACAAGAGCGATCCCCTGAATCCCCGGGTCACTGACGAGGTGGTCTACATGACCGCCGACGAGGAGGATAATTATCACGTGGCCCAGGCTAACGAACAGCTGGATGAGGACGGACACTTTGTCCGCCGTATGGTTTCCGGCCGTTACCGGGAAGAGACCCAGGAGTACGAGCGGGGGCTTTTCGACTATATGGATGTCTCCCCGCAGATGGTGTTCTCAGTGGCTACGGCCCTGATCCCGTTCCTGCAGAATGATGATGCAAACCGTGCCCTGATGGGTGCCAACATGCAGCGTCAGGCTGTGCCCCTTATGACCACTGAAGCTCCCGTTGTCGGCACCGGTATGGAGGCCAAGGCAGCAGTGGACTCAGGAGTCTGTGTGGTGGCGAAGAGGGATGCCACAGTTGAGAGAGCCTGTTCGGATGAAATAGTTTTGAAATATGATGACGACGGCAGCCGGGAGACCATTAAGCTTACCAAGTTCTCCCGCAGCAACCAGTCGAACTGCTATAACCAGAAGCCCATAGTATTTAAGGGCGACCATGTGTCGGCCGGGGAGGTCATAGCTGACGGCCCCTCCACCTCCAACGGTGAGCTTGGACTGGGCAAGAATCCCCTGATCGGATTCATGACCTGGGAAGGTTACAATTACGAGGACGCCGTGCTCCTTTCCGAGCGCCTGGTCCAGGACGATGTCTATACCTCCATCCACATCGAGGAGTACGAGGCGGAGGCCAGGGATACCAAGCTGGGTCCTGAGGAGATCACCCGTGATGTCCCCGGTGTCGGTGATGAGGCCTTAAAGGATCTGGATGAGAGAGGTATCATCCGCATCGGGGCAGAGGTCCGTGCAGGTGACATTCTGGTAGGAAAGGTGACACCGAAGGGCGAGACAGAGCTGACTGCCGAGGAGCGTCTGCTCCGCGCCATTTTCGGTGAGAAGGCCAGAGAGGTCAGGGACACATCCCTTAAGGTCCCTCATGGCGAGTACGGTATAGTAGTGGATGCCAAGGTATTTACCAGGGAGAACGGTGATGAGCTTTCCCCCGGAGTGAACCAGGCGGTCTGCATTTACATTGCACAGAAGAGGAAGATTTCCGTGGGTGACAAGATGGCCGGACGTCACGGCAACAAGGGTGTCGTCTCCAGGGTCCTTCCCATAGAGGATATGCCTTTCCTGCCCAACGGACGTCCCCTTGACATCGTGCTTAATCCCCTGGGAGTGCCTTCCCGTATGAATATCGGACAGGTGCTGGAGATCCATCTCTCCCTGGCAGCGGAGGCCCTGGGCATCAGGATAGAGACACCTATATTCGACGGTGCCAATGAGAAAGACATCATGGACACCCTGGAGCTGGCCAATGATTACGTGAACATGCCTTTTGACAAAAAGGAGGCCGGCAGGGGCAGGGAGAATTTCCATGATAAATATAAGGATATCCTCGGAAAAGAGGTCATGGATTATCTGGATAAGAACCGCGACCACAGGAGCCTGTGGAAGGGTGTTCCCATCTCCAGAGACGGTAAAGTCCTCTTAAGGGACGGCCGTACCGGTGAGTTTTTCGACAATCCGACCACCATCGGCCACATGCATTATCTTAAGCTCCATCATCTGGTGGACGACAAGATCCATGCCCGTTCCACCGGCCCATACTCCCTGGTGACCCAGCAGCCATTAGGCGGCAAGGCCCAGTTCGGAGGGCAGCGTTTCGGAGAGATGGAGGTCTGGGCTCTGGAGGCCTACGGCGCAGCCTATACCCTGCAGGAGATCCTGACCATGAAGTCCGATGATGTCATCGGACGCGTGAGGACTTATGAGGCCATCATCAAGGGAGACAATATCCCTCAGCCCGGGATCCCTGAGTCCTTCAAAGTGCTCTTAAAGGAGCTTCAGTCCCTGGGCCTGGATGTGACCCTCGAGGACGAGGAGGGCAAGGAAGTCAAGCTCCTGGAGGCCAATGAGTACGGCAATACCAGCTTCAATGCCGTTGACTTAAGCGACAGGGACCGCAGCAGCTATGGAAATAAAGAAAACTTCGGAGCGGCGGGCTATGGCACCAAGGAGCTGGATGAGTCCGGAGATCTGGTCGACGCCGAAGATGATTATGCCGATGACGGTGACGAGGATGCCGATGAGAGCTATGGCGGGAACGACTATGATGATTCCTACGATGGGGAGCTCCCTGAGGATTCTTACGACGACATGGATGATTTAGCATAAACGCAGAAAGGAGTGCCACAGATGCCTGATACAAAGAAAAACGAGCCAAAGCAGGTAGTGAGTTTTGACGCCATCCGCATAAAGCTGGCCTCCCCGGAGAAGATCCGCGAGTGGTCAAGGGGTGAGGTGAAGAAGCCTGAGACCATCAATTACAGGACCCTGAAGCCGGAAAAGGACGGCCTGTTCTGCGAGCGCATTTTCGGACCCAGTAAGGACTGGGAGTGCCACTGCGGCAAATATAAGAAGATCCGTTACAAGGGTGTGGTCTGCGACCGCTGCGGCGTTGAGGTCACCAAGTCAAACGTCCGCCGTGAGCGTATGGGACATATAGAACTGGCAGCTCCCGTCTCCCACATCTGGTATTTCAAGGGTATCCCCAGCCGCATGGGCCTGATCCTGGATCTCTCCCCCAGAGTGCTGGAGAGAGTACTGTATTTTGCTTCCTATATAGTCTTAGATCCCGGATCCACGGATCTGCAGTATAAGCAGGTTCTCTCCGAGAACGAGTACCAGGAGGCTATGGAGAAATATAACGGCGATTTCCGTGTAGGCATGGGTGCCGAGGCTGTGCTGGAGCTCTTACAGGCAATAGATCTGGATGCGGATTCCGCTGAGCTTAAAGGGGCACTTAAGAGCGCTACCGGCCAGAAGCGAGCCCGCATTATCAAGAGACTGGAGGTCATCGAGGCTTTCCGGGAGTCCGGCAATAAGCCCGAGTGGATGATCATGACAGTGATACCGGTCATCCCTCCCGACCTGCGTCCCATGGTGCAGCTGGACGGCGGCCGTTTTGCCACTTCAGACCTGAATGATCTGTACAGAAGGATCATCAACAGAAATAACCGCCTGCGCAGGCTCTTAGAGCTGGGCGCTCCGGACATCATCGTCCGCAATGAGAAGCGTATGCTCCAGGAGGCCGTGGACGCCCTCATTGATAACGGCCGCAGAGGCAGACCTGTCACGGGCCCCGGCAACAGGGCTTTAAAGTCCCTCTCCGACATGCTTAAGGGCAAGTCCGGACGTTTCAGGCAGAACCTCTTAGGCAAGCGTGTTGATTATTCCGGCCGTTCCGTCATCGTCGACGGACCGGAGCTGAAGATATACCAGTGCGGGCTTCCCAAGGAGATGGCCATTGAGCTTTTCAAGCCTTTTGTGATGAAGGAGCTTGTTGCCAACGGTACCGCACATAATATTAAAGGTGCCAAGAAGATGGTCGAGAGACTGGAGCCTGAGGTGTGGGATGTCCTGGAGGACGTCATCACTGAGCATCCGGTGATGCTGAACCGTGCACCGACACTGCACCGTCTCGGCATCCAGGCTTTCGAGCCTATACTGGTAGAGGGCAAGGCTATCAAGCTGCACCCTCTGGTGTGCACCGCGTTCAACGCTGATTTCGACGGAGACCAGATGGCTGTCCATCTGCCCCTGTCCGTTGAAGCCCAGGCTGAGTGCCGCTTCATGCTGCTCTCCCCCAATAACCTTTTAAAACCCTCCGACGGCGGTCCCGTGGCGGTGCCTTCACAGGATATGGTCCTGGGCATCTACTACCTGACCATGCATAAGTACCCGGATTATACCGGCACTGACAGGGAGGCTTATGTGGAGGCCGGGTTCGGCATTGACGGGAAAGAGGTGGAGGCCGCAAAAGCTGAGGGCCTTCCCGATGATTGCTTCATAGACAAAGCCATCCGGGCATTTAAGGAAGCGGAGGATGATCTCTCATTCTACGCATCGGGCCTTACGGGTGATGACAGGGAAGAAAAGCTTCGCGCATATATGGAGGAAAATAAGGTACTGACTCCCGAGTCCGTTGTCCGCGTAAATGTGGACTATAACAGGAACCGTATCGTGGTCTGCACCATAGAGGACCTCATGGGCCATTATTTTGACAGCGTGGACAAGGCTATCCTGGCTTACGAGAATGGACATATCAGCCTGCACCAGAAGCTCATCGTCCGCCGTGAGGGTGAATTCGAGGGACGCCACATCTCGACCATGATAGAGACCACCTTAGGCCGCATGCTCTTTAATGAGATACTGCCCCAGGATCTGGGACTGGTAGACCGGACAAAGGAGGAGGATTTCCTGAAGTTCGAGGTGGACTTCCATGTGGACAAGAAGGGCTTGAAGAAGATCCTTGAGCAGGTCATCAATCTCCATGGCGCTACCCGTACCGCGGAGGTTTTGGATGATATCAAGGCCATGGGTTACAAGTATTCCACCCGGGCAGCCCTGACAGTTTCCATTTCAGACATGACCGTGCCTGAGAGGAAGCCCCAGCTTATCGAAAACGCCCAGGACACCGTGGATGTGATCACCAGGAACTACAAGCGCGGACTTATTACCGACGAGGAGCGTTACAAGGAAGTCATTGATACCTGGAAAGAGACTGATGATGAGCTGACCACAGAGCTGCTCTCCGGTCTGGATAAATATAATAATATTTATATGATGGCTGATTCCGGAGCCCGTGGTTCCGACAAGCAGATCAAGCAGCTGGCCGGTATGCGGGGCCTGATGGCCGATACCACAGGCCGGACCATCGAGCTGCCCATCAAGCCGAACTTCCGTGAGGGCCTGGACGTGCTGGAGTATTTCATG
>JAJPYU010000087.1 GCA_021204765.1 Clostridiales bacterium | reverse complement strand
GCGTTCTTGTGTGATAAGAGACGAAGTTTCTTATCACACAAGAAATAATGCGGGGCCCGGTTGTGAAAGCCGGGCTCCAGCTGCAATAAAGGGCGGCGGAAGGCAGGCTTTGCCGTAGAGCAGCTGTCATTACAATATGGAAAGTGAGAGAAGGAGAACAGGGTATGGGATTTTTAAATCTGATCTTAATGATATGGCACTGGCTGGTATCCGTCGCAGGGACCATAGCGGTGGCCTGCGTCATCCTGGCTTTTATCCTGTTTCTGGTGGAGCTGGCCATCTATAAGAGAAAGAAAAGGAGGAACCAGTCATGAGGATAGCGCTGATCACCGGAGCCTCCAGCGGCATGGGGGTCATCTTCGCAAAGGACATAGACAGGGAAGAGAAAAATATTGATGAGATCTGGCTGCTGGCCAGGCGTGAAGACAAATTAAAGGAAGTGGCCGCCCAGCTTGCCCACCCGGGCCGTGTCATCCCCATGGATCTCACAGCAGAGGGAGCCATAGATGAGCTGGAAGCTATGCTTACCGAAGACGTCCGGGTGGGTATCTTCGTAAATGCAGCCGGATATGGGAAGATAGGCTCCTACGACAAGGTAAGCCGCTATGACTCCGAGCACATGGTGGACTTAAACTGCAAGGTGGCGGTGACAAGCACTTTAGCAGTGCTGCCCCACATGCGGGCGGGAGACCGGATAGTCCAGCTCTGCTCCACCTCATCCTTTATCCCAGTGACCCACTTAAATATCTATGCGGCGTCAAAGACTTTCCTCTACAGCTATACCCGCTCCCTCAGAATGGAGCTGCTGCCCCGGGGTATCATAGTCACGGCCATCTGCCCATGGTGGGTGGACGATACCTCTTTCCTGCGCATAGCCCGTGACAACGAGGCGAATCCCGATGCCGTCTCCTCCATAAAGGGATTCATCTTCCCCTCAAAGAAGGAGAATGTGGTGCGCCGTGCCCTTCGCGCCAGCCGCCACGGCCGGGCGGTTTCCACGCCTGGCATCATGTGTACGCTCGTCAGGATTTTTGCCAAGCTCATCCCCAACGGTGTCATGCTCTATATCTGGGAGCTTCTCCGCCGCATCAGCTGGAACAACGAGAAATCTTTCGAGGGGCGCTGAGCTTAATAGCAGCGCCCTACTTGCTCATACAGGCTAGCCCGTCCACAGGATGGGCTTTCTTTTTTTATAGTAAACTTACATGCTCACTTCGTGAGCACCACCATTTATAAAAGTCGATTGCCCCGCTCTTCGAGCAGCTATGCATACACTCTCACTAAGCTTGCTTACGCTCGCTAAGTGATCGTAGCATCTCGCAATCGCCGCCTGTATAGCTCTGCATACGTTCTCACTAAATTCGCACGCCGTGCTCATTAAGTGTTCACAGCATCGCAATCCGCACTATCGTGCTACTTGCTCATACAGGTCAGGTTGCCTGATATCCGGTTATCTATGCAAGCAAGCTTGCCTATCTAACCGTCTATCGGCAACACTTTTATAGTAATGTCTTGCTTTTTTCTTGATTTACCACAGTAAGATTTGTTTTGTGGTAATTACTGTGTTATAATCCCACACTGACTCTTAAAAATGTTGCCGTCAGGATTTTTGATATCCGCTGTTAAGTGCGCTTTCTGACGCACAGCGGAGGAAGGAGGAAGAGTATGAGAAGAGGAACGGCAAAGATATATGCAGTGGCCATGGCTGCGGTGTTAGGATTTTCTGTCATCAGCTTTGGTATATCAGCATCTGCTGATACTCCAAAAGTGCTGACAGATGAGACACAGGATGACAGCGCTGAGATTATCGGAGCAGTTTCAGATGGTATTGATGAGCAGTCGGATGATGCTGTCACGGCCGAAGATACAGAGAGCGGGACTGTGTCCGACGAGACGGTTTCGGGCAGCAGCGATGAGCTTTCCGATGATACCGCGGCCGAAGATACAGAGAGCGGGACTGCGGCTGACGAGACGGTTTCGGACAGTGATGATGCGCTGACCGATGATGCTGAGGCCGGTGAGTCCGAACAGAGTGATGAGTATGCCGCGGGGGAGAGTGAGGATACAGAGCCTGTCGGCAATCAGGAAGAGGACTATTCCATTTCACTTCTGTCTGCGGGAGATACCTATGCCAGTGGGTCTCTGAGCAGCAAGATCACCTATGAGATCATTGATAACGGAGACGGGACTTACAAGGCTGTCATTTCCGGTACCGGCGCCATGCCTGATTATTCAAGCTATTCTGTTTTTGCAAGCACTTATGCTTCTACCCTAACCTCCGTAGAGATCGGAGAGGGCATCACCTCCATCGGGGCGTATACTTTTTACGGATGCACTGCACTGACGAGTTTTACCCTCGCTGATAGTGTCACGACCATAGGTAAATACGCATTCCGGGGATGCCCGTTAACCAGTGTTGAACTGGGTGAGAACGTCACGACCATTGATTATGCTTTTTATGGCTGCTCCTCTTTGAAGTCGGTTAAGTTGACCAATGTCAGCAGTCTTTCCCACGCCTTTTACAACTGCACTTCCCTGACATCTGTCGATCTGGGTAACGCGGCCACTGTCAGTGATTATGCCTTCTATGGCTGCTCCTCATTACAGTCGGTTGATCTGAGTAATGTCACGAATGTCCAAAAGTATGGCTTTGACCTCTGCACCGGCTTGACCACCGTTGAAAATTCCAGCGGCCTTACTACTGTCGGGAATGGCGCATTTAAAGGCTGCAGTTCCCTGACCGCCATAGACTTGAGCGGCGTGACAACTATCGAGACGGATACCTTTAATGGCTGCTCCGCTCTGACCGATGTGGATATAAGCAGTGCCACCAGTGTAGGGATTCAGGCTTTTGAGTCATGTACGGCACTGACCAGTATAGATTTAAGCAGTGTCACGGAGATTGGCATGAGCGCATTCAGCGGCTGCTTTAGTCTGGTCAGCGTTAAAAATACAGATAATCTTACAAGCGTCGGGGCCAGTGCGTTCCAGAGCTGCTATGATCTGGAAGAGATAGACCTGAGCAATGTCACCAGCATAGGAAACTCCGCTTTTTATTATTGTTCCGCATTGGAAGAGGCAGATTTAAGCAGCATTGAAAGCATTGGGAGCAAGGCATTCTATAACTGCTATGGACTGGCCACGATAATCCTCGGGGAGAATCTGGAAACGATAGGCGACAGTGCATTTGCCTACCTGGACGCACATCAATCAGTGGATAAAGGGGAGGTTGTCGATGAGAAAACAGTTATGTTCATCTTCCTCGGAGATCCGGAGTCCATTGGTAAGATTTCATTTGGCAGTAAATGGCTTGACGGATCCGATACTGATTACGTCACATTCCGCTTTAACCATATTTATACAGACAAGGAAAGCGACCTGGAGACCATCCTGGAAGAAAATGCCGGCATTACCAGCCCGGTGATCGAATTTACCGCCCACAGCCTGACTCTCATCCAGGAAGGAAAAGCGGCTACCTGCGTGGATACGGGAGTACAGGGGTGCTGGTACTGTGCCGACTGCAGCAAATATTTTTCCGACGCAGCGGCCACGACAGAGATATCTTATGATGACATCTCCACTCCGCTGCCCATTGATCCAAACAATCATGCGGCATTAACCCACCACGAGGGGAAGGATGCCACCTGTGTGGAGGACGGCGAGGCAGAGTATTGGTACTGCAGCGCCTGCGGCAAATATTTCAGCGATGCGGCCTGTACGCAGGAGATCACCTCCAAGGATGACCTGCCGATCCCAGCGGTAAAACATGTGAATGCTTATAAGGTGGAGGCAAGCGCCGCCACATGTACGGAGATCGGATTCTCGCAGGAATGCTGGTACTGCCCGGACTGCGGGAAATGCTTCTCGGATGAGGACTGCACAACTGAGACAGAGGATGCGGTGATCCCCGCGACAGGACATGATCTCACTTCCTACGCTAAAGTCGCGGCGACCTGCGAGGAAGACGGGAATATAGCCTACTGGTACTGCAGCAACTGTGAAAAATACTTCAGTGACGCAAAATGCACGAAAGAGATCAGCAAAGAAGATACAGTGATCTCCGCGACCCATCACGCCAAAGCGTATAAAGTGGAGGCAAGAGAGGCGACCTGCGTGGAAGTCGGATACAGCACAGACTTCTGGTACTGCCCGGACTGCGGGAAGTATTTTAAAGACGCATCATGTGAAGAGACAATTAATATTGAGGATATAACGATCCCTGAAAGCGGACATGATATGACTCAGGTAGAAGCCATGGAAATGAGGCTTAGTGAGGGTACTACGATCTACCACTGTAAGGCCTGCGGCAAATACTATATCAACAAGAGCGAGGACAATGAGCTCTCACGTGAAATCGTCTTCGGCGAACTGTCCGAGGGAGTCTATTATGCCGTAGTCGAGAGTGAGGAAGGAGTATTTGATACGGCATATGTCTTTGCGGAAAGCGGAGAAGGCGTGATCCCGGATTATGATATTAACCGTCGGAACGATATTACGGCTTCACCCTTCGGAGACTATTACGACAGCCTGACCACGGTAGTGATAGAGGATGGCATTACCAATGTCGGAGCTTATACATTCTATAGGTGTAAGGCACTGGAAAGCGTTACATTAGCTGACAGTGTTACGTCAATTGGTGATTCCGCTTTTCTGGGATGTTCGTCATTAGTGACGATTAACCTGGGTAAAGTCAAAACTTTTGATGACAATGCTTTCACGGGATGTTCGTCTTTAAGCGGGATCGATCTGTCGAGTGCCGTAACGATCGGTCAGGCGGCATTTTCGGGCTGCAGCAGTTTGACCTCCATCGAGGACATAAGCAGTGTGACGACCATTGGGGCTGACGCTTTCAGAGGCTGCACAACCCTTACCGGAGTGGATTTGAGCAATGTAACAACTATCGGTGCCGGTGCTTTCCAGGATTGTGAAGCTTTGACTGAGGTTGACCTGTCCAGCGTGACTTCACTTGGGGCAACTGCTTTCCAGCAGTGCTACGGTATCGAATCCGTTACTCTCGGAGATGGGATAACGGCAATAGGGGACTATACATTTTATGGCTGCACATCGCTGACCACTATTTATTTAAATAAGGTGGAGACCATCGGAGAATATGCTTTCAGCAGATGCTCGAATCTCTCCCGGATCGTGATCGGGGACAGCCTTAAGAGCGTTGGATACAGGGCTTTTGCCAGGGATAATTCGACAGACGACCATTATTTCAGCCTGTATTTCCTCAGCGATAATATTTCCGATATTGATTTTTATGTATCGGGAGATAATAGCAGCTTTGATATCTTTTATGACCATGTGACTGTATATTATTTCTGCACATATAAGAGTGCTTATACTGAGGAGGCTGTAGACAATGCCCTCTCCGGGCAGGTAAATGAAATAGTGGACATCAAGCCCATGCACCTTGACCCCGATACATATACGCCGCTTTACAGCTATACTGCTCCCGTAGAACCGTGGTGCCTGACTGAGGGCATGCTCGGCTACTGGTACTGCACCGGCTGCGACACGTATTTCCTTGATGCGGATCTGACTGAAACCACAGAGTATGAGGATCTCTCTGTCCCGGCTCTCGGCCATGACTGGGGGGGGAGCCGGATGATACCTACACCGGGCAGTATGAGGAGATCGATGATGTATGTCGACGATGCGGTCTGACCCAAAAAGTTACCGCCAGGGAGGAGGACATAAGCCGTACAGAGATCAGCTTCAGCTCCGATATTACGATCCATGACCTGATATCCAGTGAGGAGCTTCTGGCGCTGGGCTACGGTTCGGATTCCGAGATAGTGCTAGAAGTGGAGGATATCAATGACTCTGTGCCGAGGAAGGATGCGTCATTGGTGGAGAAGCTTATTGAAAAGCAGTGGCCTTCATATTCTGCTGATGTATTTTACATGGATATCAGCCTGTTCCTCCACACAGTGGATCCTGACGGAAAAACCAGTGATACCAGATATACCGAGACCCTGCGTCCGATATCCTTTACGCTGACTATACCCGAAGAATTCCAGGATAATGAGAGCACGTATTATGTGATCCGTGTCCATGACGGAGAGACCGAAGTGCTTGACAGCAGCTATGATGCTGATGCCCGGACTGTGACATTTAAGACTGACCAGTTCTCCACCTATGCCCTGGTAAAGGTAAGCAATGCCCGGTTGGAGGAGCTTGCAGCAGATGGCACAGCCTCCGGCAGTGGAAGCAGCTCCGGAAGCTCCGGCAGTGGAGGCAGCTCAGGCAGCTCCGGCAGTGGAAGCGGTTCAGGAAGCTCCGGCAATGGAAGCAGCTCCGGCGGCAGCGTAGGTACCGGAGATACCAGCCCGGTGCTCCCGCTGACAGTGGTCATCTGCCTGGCGGCAGTGATCGCTGTCATCATGGTACGCAGGGGCAGAAAAGTCAGGAACTGACCCTGGCATTATCATATAAAAAATTTCGCCGAAAAAAGTTTGATCATTGGTGAAAATTACATTTGACAAATATAGTTGATAGTGTCATAATCGCTCAGGTTGCAGGGAAACAATAGCTTTTTGCAGAAAAGGAGTGATTTTGATGAAGGAAAAACTGATTCAGCTTACTGCGACGGACGAGGTTCAGGAGTTCGTAAAAGCTGCTTCCGCCTGTGATTTCGACATCAATCTGCAGTGTGAGAGAGCGATTGTGGATGCGAAATCATTTCTGGGAGTATTAAGCCTGGGACTTTCCATATCCTTACAGTCTCCTACTGGGGTATGAACAGCGGGTTTGAACAGGTGCTGGACAAATATAAGGCAGCATAAGCGATT
>JAJPYU010000161.1 GCA_021204765.1 Clostridiales bacterium | reverse complement strand
GAGACGACGGCAGCGCCGAGAACGCCATAGGCGATATAGAGGAGGAAGAGGATCCGGTAGAGGCCGGAGAGGGCAGTGAGGACATCGTCATCTTCGGAGTGGACACCCGGGCGAACAACCTGGGCGTGGGCACCCGCTCCGACTCCATCATGATAGTCCACATAGACTATGACGAGCAGACCGTGAAAGTGCTCTCCATATACCGGGACTGCATGGTGCATATCGAGGACCACGGCTATGAGAAGATCACCCACGCCCACTCCTACGGCGGGCCGGACCTGGCTGTCTCCACCATCAATGAGAATTTTGACCTGAACATAGATAAATACATTACCTTAAACTTCGTCAATGTCGCGAACCTGATAGATGAGATAGGCGGGGTGGAGATGGACATCACCGACGAGGAAGCACCTTTCCTCTCCGAGATAGATGGGAAGTTCTGCGGAACTATAACATCGGCGGGGACTTACCTCTTAGACGGTGATCAGGCGGTGAAGTATTCCCGCATCCGTTATGCCACAGGCGGCGATTATCGCAGGGCGGAGCGCCAGAGGGACGTGCTCTTTAACCTCTTCGAGAAGGCCAAGACCCTCTCCGTGAATGACAGGCTCTCCCTGGCTGAGGATATGTTAAAGCAGGTGAACAGCAACTGCACCAGCGATGATCTGACCAGCATCCTCTACTACATGTCAAAGTACACCATCACCGAGATGGACTCCTACCCGAAGGTCTTCTACGGCGGCAAGGTTGACGGAGCCTGGGTGGAGGTGCCGGTGAGCCTCACAGACATGGCCGAGGGGATACACGAGTTCCTCTATGGGGATGACGAGGACTACACGCCCTCTGATACAGTACTCTCTTACAGCAGCTACCTGAATGGCGTGGAATCCAAGGCTAATAATGACCAGACCAGTGGCCAGTATACCGAGGAAAATGTCGAGGGTACCGGTGAGGATGAGGCAGAGGAGTAGGTAGCGGCAGGATTGCCGGGAAAAGCCAGTGCGGCAGGACGGTGGTGGCAGCTGCATTTCAGGCGGAAGTCGGATGGCAGCTGCAATGTGACATTAGGACAGAGGAAAGCAGAGGATGAAGAATCGAGGCCTTAATTTCTTAATAATAATAGAGGTCATTGCCCTTGTGATAGTGGTGGTATTCGGCGGAGTGTACGGCGGAGTGAGCAGGCTTAAGTCCCTGGTTAATGGCAGCTCCGGCAGCACGGAGGCCGTGGCTGACGCTGAGGACCAGAACAGCATAGACATGAACTACACGCCTGCAGGATCATCTGACGACGCAGATACAGAGGATGGAGATAATGAAGATACCTCCGCCACTGACGGCACAGCTGATAATGCCATAAGCGGCGGCAGCGGCAGCATAGGATTCTCCGATGCAGTGGAGGAGAAGCTATCTGAGATGACCACCGAGGAGAAGGTGGCTCAGCTCTTTGTCGTCACACCGGACGAGCTGATGGGAATGCACCAGGTGACCCAGGCCGGGAGCTCCACAGAGGAGGCCCTGGCGGAGTATCCGGTGGGAGGGCTCTTATACACCAGCCTGAACCTGCAGGGGCCGGACCAGGTATCGCAGATGATCAGCAACACCCAGGAGTACAGCCAGGAGGCCGTGGGACTGGATGTGTTTACCATGATAGAGGAAGCGGGCGGGGAGAACCACTCGCCCCTGGCAGGCGTAGACGCAGGTGACATGGAAGCGTCCCCCGCGGAGCTGGGAGAGAGTGCCAGCACGGAGGATATCTCCACGGCCGCTGAGAACAGGGCGGCCTATGCCCTGGCCTGCGGGATCAACACTATCCTGGGTCCGGTGGCGGACACCGCTGCGGATCCTGCCGGTGAGGGAGTGACGGCGGACGAGGAGACCACAGCCGACTGGAATGAGATGACCTATGGCAGCGACACGTTGGACGTGGCCGACTGCGTGGAGTCGGATGTACAGGGTACCCAGACCGCCGGAGCCATGGCAGTGATGAGAGCCTTCCCGGGAATGTATGAGGCCGCGGACGACTACAGTGCATATCAGGTAGGGATAGATACAGACGTGGACTGCATACAGGTGAGTGCCATAGCGGATGAGGATCTCACTGGAGACACTGAGCTTCCCTGCTGCCTCTCATCCGACGCGGTGGATTATCTCAGGGACACCATGGGATTCGATGGGATCCTCATGAGCGTGGATCTGGCCGACGAGAGTATTACCGGGCAGTACGACACAGCCGATGCCGCGGTCATGGCCGTACAGGCCGGGATAGACCTGATATATGTCAGCGACGGCTTCACGGACGCCTACCAGGCAGTCCTTGACGCCGTAAACGACGGCAGCATACGGGATGCCGTCCTCACCAATGCGGTGGGACGGATACTGAGCCAAAAGATGGACTAATCACCGACAAATTATCCGTTTATTGCCATGCAGGCATGGCATAGACTTGTGACACTTATATCGCTTAAATTCCGAGAGGGGGAGGGATCGTCGCACCGCCGCGTTCCGAGCCCGCGGATGACATACCGTGACATTGCAACTGACCTGAAATATGGCCGGGTGGCGAAGCACAAGCTTTTACAGGCGGTGCGCGGACAGGACTTCATATAAGGCGGAAGGTGATCATCAAAGACCCATACCGGCGCAGAGCCGGGAGGAGATAAAGAAAAATGTATAAGAAACATACATACAGCTGGCTCAAGCACTGGGACTTTATATTACTTGACATACTGTGCATGGAGATAGCGTACTGGGTGGCCTGCCTGGCTCGCAACGGCTCAAAGGTGAGGATACATTTCCCAGTGTACTTTCGAGCATCCATCGCGCTGTTATTTATAAATATCTGCGTGGTCTTCTTCATACAGAGCTATAAGCGGATCCTGAAGAAATCCAGGGCAGAGGAGATCAGGGCGGCCACCATCCACGTGACCTGCGTAGTGCTGGTGATGCTGGTGTACCTGTACATGGTGCAGGATTCATTTGAGTACTCCAGGACGGTGTACATCCTCTTCTGGATCTTCTACCTGGCGCTGACAATACTCATCAGGATGGCGAGAAAGAAGGCTCTTCTTTCCACCAACAGGCAGAACATGTCGACCCGCTCCCTGCTGGTCGTCACCGGTGAGAATGATTCCGAAAATGTGCTGGAGACAGTGCTTCACAACAACGTGGATAATCTCCGCGTGGTGGGTATCGCTTTCATGGATGGTCAGAAGAGCAAAGGAGCCGCCGCAGGAGACATTTCCGGGGCAGATATCAATGCAGCCGGGGATGGGGCAGGAGATCAGGATGCCGGAGAGACCGAAGAGATCAACGGTGTCCCTATCGTGGCGACCGGCCGTGACATCCTGGAATACATCAAATCCAACTGGGTGGACGAGGTCTTCATCTGTCCCCCGGAAGGCAGAAAAGTCCCGAAAGGGCTGACCCGTGGCTGCGAAGCCATGGGCATCACGATCCATCTGAAAATAGCCGATCCGGACGACCTGTCCCTGGGCCGCACAGTGGAGAAGCTGGGCGGCTATACCGTTCTCACGGAATCCATCCACATGGAGACGGCGAGCCAGGCATTTTTCAAGCGGCTGCTGGACATCATAGGCGGGATAGTAGGGATCATCATCACCGGGATCGCTTTCATCTTCGTGGCTCCGGCCATTGAGGCAAAATCCCCAGGCCCGGTCTTCTTCAAACAGACCCGCATCGGGAGAAACGGCAAGGAGTTCCAGCTATACAAGTTCCGCTCTATGTATGTGGACGCAGAGGAACGCAAGGAGGAGCTCATGGCCCGGAATGAGGTCAAGGACGGAATGATGTTCAAGATAGAGAACGATCCCCGCATCATCCCCGGCATAGGCCATCTCATCAGGAGGAGCTCCATAGACGAGCTGCCCCAGTTCTGGAACGTGCTGAAAGGTGACATGTCACTTGTCGGCACCAGGCCTCCGACGCCTGAGGAATACGCCAAGTATGAGTATCACCACCGCAAGCGCCTTGCCATCCGTCCCGGTATCACCGGCCTCTGGCAGGTCAGCGGCCGGAGCGATATCAAAGACTTTGAGGAAGTGGTGAAACTGGATACACAGTATATCAGGGAGTGGACACTGGGGCTGGATATCAGGATTCTGATTAAAACTGTAAAGGTTGTTTTTCAACATGCCGGAGCAGAGTAAGGTTTTGTATTTTTATAGGTTGCGAAAGGTGTTGCATGATTATGAAGGGACGTGATGAAAATGAAGGTTTGTCTTGTTGGATCAAGCGGGGGACATTTGACACATTTGTATATGTTAAAACCATTTTGGGAGGATAAAGATCGTTTCTGGGTGACCTTTGATAAGGAGGATGCCAGGAGTTTATTGATGGGTGAGCAAGTATATCCCTGTTTTTATCCTACAAATAGAAATGTAAAGAATCTAATAAGAAATACCTTTGTAGCAATGAAAGTACTAAGAAAAGAAAAACCGGATTTGATCATATCGACAGGGGCAGCTGTAGCCGTACCTTTTTTCTATCTTGGGAAACTTCGGGGAGCAAAGTGTATTTATATAGAGGTGTTTGACAGAATAAACCAGCATACTATGACAGGGAAATTGGTTTATCGTGTGGCAGATAAATTTATAGTTCAGTGGGAGGAAATGAAAGAGATTTATCCGAAGGCCATAAATTTAGGGTGCATTTTTTGAATAAAAAATTATCGAGGAAGTGAGATTTTTTAGTTATGATATTTGTAACGGTAGGCACGCACGAACAACAATTTAACAGACTTGTGAAAGCCATGGATGAGTTGAAAAAATCTGGAGTAATACAGGAAGAAGTCATTATTCAGATGGGTTATTCGGATTACATTCCTGTAAATTGTCAGTACAGTGATTTTTTCTCATATCAACAGATGCAGAAGTATGTGGAAGAGGCCAGAATAGTTATTACTCATGGCGGACCGGCCAGCTTTATTGCGGCACTTCAGCTGGGTAAAATTCCAATCGTAGTTCCTCGCCAGTATGAACTTAATGAGCATGTGAATAATCACCAGCTGAACTTCTGCCGTACAGTGGATAAGCGTTATGGGAACATTATTCTCGTGGAAGATATAGAGACATTGCCTGATATTATCAGGAATTATGAATCCATTGCATTGGAAATGAAGGCGGGCGTATGGAGTAATAACGATAAATTCTGTGAGGAGTTTGGGAAGCTTGTGGATGAGGTGCTGGAGGAAGAAAGGTTTAATAGTTGATGATGAGGCATGCTTACCTGGTATTAGCCCATAACAATTGGTATCAGTTAAATTTGTTATTGAAAAGCCTTGATTCGCCGAACACGGATATTTATGTCCATATAGATAAAAAGGCCAAAGATGTTCCTGAGGCAGACCTTGTTGGTTCAGTCAATCACTCTAAAATTAAAATATTCAGTGAGTTCAAAGTCTGGTGGGGAAGTTATGAGATGGTGCAGGCTGAGCTGTTCTTGTTTAAGAGGGCTCATGAAAAAAGATATGATTATTATCATCTCTTGTCTGGTGCTGACTTGCCAATAAAGAAAAAAGAATATATAGATTCATTTTTTGAGAATAATTTCGGATATGAATTTATACATTATGATACAGATGAGCGTCTGAAGAAGGATAAAGAACTTGGCAGAAGAACCAGAGTGTATCATTTTCTGCAGAATTACCGTCGAAGATATAATTCTATAGCATTAAATGGGTTTTTCACATTTCTGGAAAGATGTCTTATATTGGCACAGCTGATACTCCATGTTGACAGGATGAAAAAATATCCGGATTTTAAGATCAGATATGGTTCACAGTGGGTCAGCATAACAGATGACTTGGTTGAGTATATACTTGAAAATGAGAAATTAATAGTTAATATATTCAAGTATACCAATTGTGCAGATGAGCTTTTCATACAATCACTGGTATATAATTCAGAATTCAAGGAACGGCTTTATGATCAATATTTTGATGACAGTTTTCTCGCCAATATGAGGTTGATTGACATGAAGAACAGAGGAAATAATGGTAATCCGTATATATGGAGGATAAATGACTGGAAAGAAATATCCGAAAGCCAGTGCCTGTTTGCCAGAAAGTTTGATATCAGAGAGGATGCGGAAATTGTTGAAAGGATTATAAAAAGTATAAATGATGATTAAACATGCTGTAAAAAAGGTTTTATATGGTTTGGATTATTTTCTCTTGCTGTTTTTTGGGGAAATGCTTCTGCAAAGAAAGGGTATACAGGAGATCCATTTCAGTATGGATGATGTTTTTGATCTGTGTATTAATGAGAATAATCCAATATGTGATGACCTTAGGGAGTTGTATGACTCATATGGACTGCTCAGTCATCTGTACATATTTTACCAGAAAGGTGAGATAACGATGGTCTCAATATCTGATAAAATCTGTTCTCAGGAGAATATAGATCTGGCACCTCATCAGGCAGAGTACATTGATGAGACCTATTTACTAATAGATAAATGTAAAAGAAGTGAATACGTGAGACTTCATGGATATAAGGCAGATAAAAGCCAGATAGACACCCTGAAGCGAGTGGGGGGGGTGTCACGACTTCTCACTGCTGAATCCAAATCAAGGAAAAGTTATGATCTTACCGACGAGATGATTCACATACTTTATGATTCCGGGAGAATTGAAAGAAACGGAATCAGTTATATAAAAACTGATGTGAGACTAGAAAAAATGATTTTATATCAATTGCTAAAAATGCCAAAAAAACCAATGCTGGTCATTTTCACGCATGAAAATAAATTTGAAATGATAAAGAAACGTTTGCATCTTCTATGCAGGG
>JAJPYU010000133.1 GCA_021204765.1 Clostridiales bacterium | reverse complement strand
GGAAACGACACCTGCGGCGGGTCTGGCACAGACCACAACGGCGCAGGTAGCAGTGCCGGGGCTCAGGAAGCAGCTCGGGCGGCAGCGGTACCGGCACAGGGACCGGGAACAGCAGCACCGGCGAAGATACGGTCGTTCCCCGCAGCCATGTATATTCAGGGGCGGTCACAAAATAACCTACATGCACCGAAGACGGCGTAAAAACCTTCACATGCTCCTGCGGAAACAGTTACAATGAAACCATAGCCGCACTCGGACACAATTATGTATCTGAGGTAACCAAGGAAGCTACATGTACCGAAAGTGGGGTAAGAACGTATACCTGCACCAAATGCGGCAACTATTATACGGAGACCATAGCCAAGACCGCCCACAATTACGAGTCGCATGTAACGAAGGAAGCCACCTGCACCGAGGACGGGGTGCTGACTTACATCTGCACGGTCTGCGGCGATTCCTACGACAAAGCCATAGCCGCAAGCGGCGAACATGAGTATGAGGAAACTGACAGGGTCGAGCCCACAGAGACTGAGGCCGGTTATATTGTTTATACCTGCAAGAACTGCGGCGACATGTACACCGAGACGATTCCTGCTACCGGAAGCGCTGGCGAGGAGGAGCACAATTATGTCGGCGTAGTGACAAAAGAGCCTACTTGTGTTGACGAAGGCGAAGAGGTCTACACCTGTACCATCTGCGGCAGCCAGATCACTGTGACTCTTCCCGCGACAGGCGTGCATGATTACGTGGGAACAGTGATAACCGAAGCAACTTATACTGAACCCGGGCTTATGGAGTACACCTGTTCAGTATGCGGTAACAGCTACACGGCAGTGATACCGGCTACTGTACACAATTACGTGGGAACGGTAACAAAACAGGCTACCTGCGGCGAGGACGGCGTGATGACATATGTCTGCAGCGACTGCGGTGACACTTACACCGATGTGATACCCGCTACCGCGCAGCACAGCTACGCGTCCGAGACCACGAAAGAGCCCACATGTACCGAAGCAGGGGTAACGACCTATCGCAAGAATTTTTCATAATAGGTGAAACACTTTTCTCGGCGGGAACAAAACTAGTTTTGTAATTATTAAACCGATTAATTCCTGATTTCATTCTACATCCTTTGATTGATTTCCACAGATAGCCATGTCAACAATATCATTATACTTCGCAACCAATTTCTCCCGCAACAAACTAGTAGTTTAATGATTTTTTCTTCAATATACGCTTCATACCCATCTGGTTATTAAAATAAGAAAACGGCCTGCACTCCAAACAAAAATCCCCGTCCCAGCAGACCGCCGAGACAGGGATAGCATTTATATTTTTAATTCGTGATTCAACGGATAAACTTGCCGGTGATGCTCTCTTCACATTGCGCGATTTCCCCGGGAGTGCCGCATGCGACGACCCGGCCTCCGTCCGTACCGCCGCCCGGTCCCATATCAATCACATAATCTGCATTCCTTATAACATCCAGATCGTGTTCGATCACCACCACAGTCGCTCCGCTGGTAATAAGAGTCCGGAATACATTCAAAAGTGTCTCAACATCTAGGGGATGAAGACCAATGGTCGGCTCGTCAAACACAAATACCGTGTCATCCTGGCCTTTTCCCATCTCGCTGGCCAGTTTGAGCCTCTGGGCCTCCCCTCCGGAGAGAGACGGGGTGTCCTCACCGAGTGTCAGATATCCCAGACCCAAATCCTGAAGGACTTTCAGCTTCTGGCAGACGCTCCTAAAATCGCTGCAGGCATTTATCGCGTTGTTGACATCCATATCCATGAGTTCAGGGAGGGAGAAATCACCATTTTTCCCGTGACGCTTTATCCTGAAAGCATCCCCGGAGTAACGCGACCCGTGACATTCCGGGCAGGTAATTTTTATATCGGGAAGGAACTGCACGTCCAGATCTATAATGCCTGTCCCATCACATTCCGGACAGCGGAGCACCCCTGTATTATAAGAAAAGGCACCGGCTTTTAAGCCCCGTTCTTTCGCTTCCGGTGTGTTGGCAAAGGCCTTCCTTAGCGGATCATGGACATTTGCATAGGTGGCAACCGTGGAACGGATATTAATCCCGATCGGTGTTGCGTCTATGAGCTTCACATGGCATATTCCCTCTGCCCGGACATCAAGCACGTGTTCCGGAAACTTCTGCCCATTTATCTGTGCCTCAAGCCCCGGGACAAGACTTTCAAGAATGAATGTCGTTTTTCCCGATCCGGAGACTCCCGTAACCACAGTGAGCCGTCCCTTGGGGATATCGGCTGACAGCGGCTTTACCGTGTGAATAGGCCCTGTCTCCAGATGGATCCTGCCATTCACAAACAATTCTTCTTTCGGAATACGGTCTTTTTTTGTAATGCAGGTCTTTCCGGAAAGGAACGGGCCGATCCTGGAGTTCTCATTTCCCATGATTTCTTCCAGGGTACCCTCGGCGATGACTTCTCCTCCGTCCGAACCGGCACCCGGTCCCATTTCGATCAGATAATCTGACTGCGAAAGGATCTGGATGTCATGGTCTACCAGAATAACGGAATTGCCGTCCGCTGCCAGATCACGCATCACGCCGTTCAGGCCGACGATGTTGGAGGGATGCAGCCCGATGGAGGGTTCGTCCAGCACATAGAGCACACCGGTTGTGCGGTTTCTCACGGTGCGGGCCAGCTGCATTCTCTGCCTCTCACCAGTTGAGAGGGTAGCTGCAGCCCGATCCAGTGTAAGATAGCCTAGCCCTAAGTCGAGAAGTCTCCGGGAAACCGTGTGGAATGATTCACAGATGCTCACCGCCATCGGTTTCATTTCAGAAGGCAGGGAATCCGGGACGCCGTCCACCCATTCTTCGAGATCTTTGAGTGTCATCCGGCAGGCTTCGTCGAGAGATATCCCGCGAAGATGCGGTCCCCTTGCTTTTTCCGAGAGCCTCGAACCGCCGCAGTCGGGGCAGACAGTCTGGGTGAGAAACTTTTCTACCCGCTTCATTCCCTTCTCATCCGTAACTTTTGCCAGCGCATTTTCAACTGAATACACCGCGTTAAAATAAGTGAAATCCAGTTCCGCAAAATCATCTCCTGCTTTCGATTGGTACAGAATATGTTTTTTCACTGCAGGCCCTTCATAGACAATCTGCTTTTCTTCCTCGGTAAGATTCCGAAACGGCACGTCTGTCCGCACTCCCATCTCTCTGCAGACATCTTTCATGAGGGACCACATCAGGGAATTCCAGGGCGCGACGGCTCCCTCATCGATGGTAAGAGATTCGTCCGGTACAAGGGTCGATCTGTCAACCGCATTGACGATTCCCGTTCCGCCGCATTTTCTGCACGCACCTTTGCTGTTAAAGGCCAGTTCCTCCGCAGAGGGAGCGTAAAATACAGCTCCGCACACAGGGCAGGTCAGCGCATGCCCGGCGGCGACTGCCGGGGTCGGGTCAAGGCAATGTCCGTTTGGGCATCTGTGGCTCGCAAGCCTGGAAAACATCAGTCTCAGGCTGTTTAAAAGTTCCGTGCCGGTACCGAAAGTGCTCCTGATCCCCGGGACCTGCGGCCTCTGATGAAGCGCAAGGGCCGCCGGCACATAAAGGATCTCATCAACTTCAGCCTTCTCCGCCTGTGTCATTCTCCTCCTCGTGTAAGTGGAGAGGGCTTCAAGATACCGGCGCGACCCTTCCGAATAAAGAACACCGAGAGCCAAAGAAGATTTGCCGGAACCCGAGACACCTGCGATCCCCACGATACGGTTTAAAGGGATATCAACATCGATGTTTTTAAGGTTGTGTACTTTCGCTCCGCGAATTTTTATCCTGTCTGGCATTTTTTCTTTTTCCTCCGCTTTTTATATTACTGCATTATGTCCCTTCATCCGGCGTACAACTGTCACAATGTGTTTTCTCACCTACATGTTCATATGGTATCCAGCATTTTCTTTGTCGCTTTATACCACTCTTTAATCTTACCCACCTCAAGGAGACTCGGCTCTTCCTTCACTATTGCAACGAAGTATCCGGACAGGCCGTCCCACTCATTTATGTCACCACGGGGTTTCAGCGTCCATCCCAGCTGTTCCAGTGTAAAAACCCCCTTAGCAGCATTATTCATCATGGATGTGGTGACCCAGTTTTCCGGAGAATCTTCCCCGCCTCTTGCAACAGGGTCTATGTGATCAACGGTAGGCTGGTATTCCCAGTATGCCACATGACACTCACCCATCTTCCAATGTGGATGATACGGAAACTGCTTAGGCATTTTTTCGGAAAGCACACGGAGCATTCCCGGATTTACCAGGCGCTTCCCGGAATACCTGTCTATGAAACCGTCCCTGAAAAACTGCTCCATGGCCTGAGCCGCAGTATAATGACGGCCA
The DNA here is from genome assembly GCA_021204765.1 of Clostridiales bacterium. Classification (GTDB taxonomy): domain Bacteria; phylum Bacillota; class Clostridia; order Lachnospirales; family Lachnospiraceae; genus Eubacterium_I. Next base: position 2,442 of record JAJPYU010000133.1, on the reverse strand, counting down.
TGCCCTTCTACCGCCTCAAAACGATAGTCTTCAGAAATCACTTTTTCCGCTCTTGGTACATTTCCCTCTGACAGATATTCAGCTGCCTTTTTAAGGGCTGCAATCTTTCTATCTTCCATATCCCTGTCATCCCCCATCACGGTAAAAATCCCCAAAGTTCCTTAAGAACGCTTTGTAATTATACTTTTCTTTCGTATGATCCAATACGGCGAAATCAATCCTTCTGAAAAAATCCTTAACAGTTCCTGTCCCGTTTTTCTGCATGGGAACTTTTAATTCCTTCATTACCTTATAAAAAAGATCCGATACCAGGTTTGCGTCATTTCCGAAAGCCCCACATCCCCAGGCTCCCAATACCAAATGTGTATAGCCGTAATAAACGGCAACATGGAAGATCATCATGATCCTATGATAAAACAGTTCCTCATACTGGGACTGGCTCAGGTTCCCCATACCATGTGAGTCCATGGGTGCCGTACAGGTCAGCACGGCAACCGTAAAAGGATCATCCAATAGCTCATAATGTTCATCCCTGATGACCTCCACTTCCGGTGTAAGTATCATGGCATCTGATCCAAGATACCCGGACAATCCAGCATTATATTTATAATATGCTCTTGCCTTTAGAGACTCCAGTGCGCACAGCAGGGAACTTCTCCTGCACAGGTCTTCTTCCTGGGCCCTGGCTCCACGGCGCACGCCGCCGCCGGGATTAACGGGATTCGCAAAATTCAGCACCAAAATCTTCCGTCCGGCACTGGTAAATGTATGCTCATACTCTGGGACAAATAACCTTTCCGCCATGGAGAAGGAATCTATATTAGTGACCCCAACCCCGATACGGCCCATGACGAAAGGCTTATCAGAATGCAGATCCCGGCTGATATCCTCTATCTGGTCCGGAAGAAGCACATATGATTCCGTCAACTGCTTTCCTGTAACATGCAAAGTAACCCTGCGGTCTCCTTTAATGTAATATCCTTTACAGATAATGGAAAGCGTGTCATTTAATATCTGTTTGTTCTGCTCTCTACTGTTCATCAATAATCCCCCTTCTTTTGATGAACTGGTTATATCATAATCCTATATGAAAATGGTCGCTTAGCTGGCGACAATAACAGCATTTAATAAATTCACCCGCCATCCTCAGTTCTTGGCTTTCTATTCTCTATTGATCAGATCCATAATACTTTCTATGGTCTCCTGCCGTTGTTCCTCTCTGGAAATAGTGGCAGTGCCATCCCCGGTTTGTTCGCCATAACACCCGAACCTGGCATGGTTCCCGCCATCAATACACACTTCTGTGTAATTATCTGAATATGCCCTGCCCTCTTCCAGTTTCTCACGGTTCAATACGCCGTCCTCACTTCCATACACAGCCAGCACAGGCAGATCTCCCAGTGATTTTGTGGCATATGCCCCAAGCAGGATAACGCCGTCCATTTTATCCTGATTTTTTGCAGCGTAAGACGCAGCCATGGCTCCTCCCAGTGAATGGCCGGATATATACCAGGAATCATATGAATACTCCGAAATGATTGCGTCCGCCCTGTTCACTCCAAAAATTGCCAGATTATAAGGCATTTCAACAAGAAAACAATCCACGCCTTCCTCAGCCAACTCCTCCATGAGTGGTTCATAGGCTGTATATTCCACTTTCGCTCCCGGATAAAAGATCAGTGCCGTATCCGTCCCTTCTCCGTCAAAGTAGAGCCCGTTTTTTATCTCCGTAACCTGTACGGAATCCGAACCTGTGAAATCCTGTCCCAGATCAGCATTGTAATAATCGCTGCCATACCATATGATCACTATGGCCAACACAATGCAGATCTGAGCGACAAGGTTCACACTCTGTTCGATCCAGTTTGCCTTCCTACGGGAATGATCAAGACGGGCTCCCAGTATACCCATCACAACCATCCCAGCGATTCCGATGATAATCAGGATATTGCATGGAAATGACGAAACATTTTTCCAGATGACCGTGACTGACGGTCTCCTGACAATCAGGGAAATGATTATCAATACAAATCCTCCGATCATCAGATACCGGAACTGTTTATTGAGTATAACCCTGTTTTTACCGGATACTGCCAATCCAAATTTCCAGACTACCTTTCCTGCACCGGCGAGTATACATAAAACAGCCCCTATATCAAATATCACTGAATAAAATATCAGTCCGATAAGGACCATGGAAACAGCAAAAAACAGTACAGGGAAGGCGTCCATGACCGCCATCCCCACGGTTGCATCTACAGGTTTTTTATTTTTCTTCATTATCATTCACTTCCTGTGTGGCTCAGTCCTGAAAAGTCCTGAGTGCCTCTATGGTCCTGGTAATAAGTTCATCCAATGTCCATCCTAGCATATCCGCTCCGTTCTGAATCACTTCCCGGTCACATCCGGCAGCAAAATTCTTATTCTTAAATTTCTTTTTCA
>JAJPYU010000086.1:842-6820 GCA_021204765.1 Clostridiales bacterium | reverse complement strand
CAAGTTAAACGTCATCTCCAACCTCCTGGAGAAGTGCGACACCCTCATCATCGGCGGCGGCATGGCCTACACTTTCCAGAAGGCTCTGGGCAATGAGATCGGCGATTCCCTGGTAGACGATACGAAGATCGATTACTGCAAAGAGATGATGGAGAAAGCTGAGAAGCTGGGCAAAAAGCTCCTGCTCCCTGTGGATTCCGTAACCATCGCTGCCTTCCCTGATCCCATCGATGCACCGGTGGAGACAGAAGTCTACGCAACAGAAGATATGCCTGCGGGACGTCAGGGCTGTGATATCGGACCGAAGACCCAGGCTCTCTACGCCGCCGCTGTAAAGACCGCTAAGACCGTCGTCTGGAACGGACCCATGGGCGTCTTCGAGAACCCGACCCTGGCGGCCGGCACCATCGCTGTGGCCCAGGCCCTGGCCGACACCGATGCCGTGACCATCATCGGAGGCGGAGACTCCGCGGCAGCCGTGAACCAGCTGGGATTCGGAGATAAGATGACCCACATTTCCACCGGCGGAGGAGCATCCCTTGAGTTCTTAGAGGGAAAAGAACTGCCGGGTGTTGCTGCAGCCAACGATAAATAAAAAGCAGTGGATGCATGGTCGAAAAATGAGTTCGTCTAAAAACAGGAAATGTTTAAGAATTTAAGTAAAGGAGATAAATTATGGCAAGAAGAAAGATTATCGCAGGTAACTGGAAGATGAATAAGACCCCCAGTGAGGCTGTCGCTCTGGTAAACGAGCTGAAGCCCCTGGTAGTGAATGACGACGTGGATGTGGTCTTCTGCGTGCCCGCTATCGACATTATCCCGGCTATGGAGGCCGCAAAGGGTACCAACATCAATATTGGTGCTGAGAATATGTACTATGAAGAGAAGGGTGCCTACACCGGCGAGATAGCTCCCGGTATGCTCCTTGATGCCGGCGTGAAGTACGTCATCATCGGACACTCCGAGAGGAGAGAGTACTTTGCCGAGACTGACGAGACTGTAAATAAGAAGGTCTTAAAGGCTTTCGAGATGGGCCTGACCCCCATCATCTGCTGCGGCGAGACCCTGACTCAGAGGAAGCAGGGCATCTACATCGACTGGATCCGCATGCAGATCAAGATTGCTTTCCAGAATGTGGCCACTGAGGATGCTGCATGCGCAGTCATCGCTTATGAGCCCATTTGGGCTATCGGCACCGGTGAGACCGCCACAGCTGACCAGGCTGAGGAGGTCTGCGCAGCCATCCGCGCCTGCATTGCGGAGATTTACGATGATGCCACCGCAGAGTCCATCCGCATCCAATACGGCGGCTCAGTCAATGCCGGTAACGCCGCTGAGCTCTTCGGCAAGCCGGACATCGACGGAGGCCTTGTCGGCGGTGCCTCCCTGAAAGCGGACTTTGGAAACATTGTAAATTATAAGTGATATAAGTATTGAAGGGTCGTTCGTGCAAAAAATGAGTTTGTCGCAAACAAGGGAAATTGCTTGCTCGTGAACTATTTCTTTGCACGAACTCCCATTTACACTGTGTCAAAACGTAGATAGGCGAGCCTGTGGCGAGCCTATTATAATACAAGAAAGAAGAATACTATGAAGAAACCTACAGTTTTAATGATACTTGACGGCTTCGGCCTGAACCCGAATCCGGAGGGTAACGCCATAGCCATGGCTAAGACCCCGGTCATGGATCGGCTCATGGCGGAGTGTCCCTTCGTACAGGGCGCGGCCTCCGGACTGGACGTGGGCCTGCCTGACGGCCAGATGGGTAATTCCGAGGTGGGCCACATGAATATCGGTGCCGGACGCATCGTCTATCAGGATCTGACCCGTATCACCAAAGCCATCGAGGACGGAGACTTCTTCGAGAACAAGGCCCTGCTGGCGGCAATGAATAATTGCAAAGAGCATGACAGCGACCTGCATCTCTGGGGGCTGGTCTCTGACGGCGGTGTTCACAGCCATCAGACTCACATCTACGGTCTGCTGGAGATGGCAAAGAGAGAGGGTCTGACGAAAGTCTATGTCCACGCTTTCCTCGACGGCAGGGATACCCCGCCTACTTCTGCCAAGGGATATGTTGCAGAGCTCATGGACAAGATGGAGGAGATCGGAGTAGGCAAAGTGGCCTCCCTTTCCGGACGTTACTATGCCATGGACCGTGACAAGAACTGGGATCGTGAGGAGAAGGCTTATGATTCCCTGGTATATGGTAAGGGCATTCAGGCTACCTGTCCGGTCCAGGCTCTCCAGGAGAGCTATGACAACGGCGTTACAGATGAGTTCGTCCTTCCCACAGTCATCGTGGACGAGGCGGGAGAGCCTCTTTCCCTGGTAAAGCCCAATGACTCCATCATCTTCTTCAACTTCCGTCCTGACAGGGCCAGGGAGATCACCAGAATTTTCTGTGATGATCAGTTCACGGAGTTTGAGAGGCCTTTCATGCCCCTCACCTACGTCTGTTTTAAGAATTATGATGAGACCATCCCCAACAAGCTCATAGCCTTCGAGAAGGAGGTCATAGTAAACACCCTGGGCGAGTACCTGGCGAAGCTGGGCAAAAAGCAGCTCCGCCTGGCTGAGACTGAGAAGTACGCCCATGTCACTTTCTTCTTTAACGGAGGAGTGGAGGAGCCAAACGAGGGCGAGGATCGCATTCTGGTGCCTTCCCCCAAGGAAGTGGCGACTTATGACTTAAAGCCTGAGATGAGCGCCCCGGAGGTGGGAAGAAACCTCGTCGAGGCCATTGGCTCCGGAAAGTACGATGTGATCATCATCAACTTCGCCAACCCCGACATGGTAGGCCATACCGGCGTCATAGAGGCGGCAGTGGCAGCAGTGGAGCGCATCGATCAGCTGGTGGGTGATGCTGTGGAAGCCATAAAGAAAGCCGACGGCGTCATCTTCCTCTGTGCCGATCACGGCAACGCCGAGAAGATGATAGACCCGGAGACCGGTCTGCCCCACACGGCACACACCACGAATCCGGTCCCTTTCATACTCATCAATGCAGATCCTTCCTATAAGCTGGCCGAAGGCGGCCGACTGGCGGATATTGCGCCGACGCTCTTAGATCTCATGGATCTGCCCCAGCCGGCGGAGATGACCGGGAAGTCACTTATAATTAAGTAGATTTATACAGAGCCCCGCTTTGCGGGGCTCTGATCTTGCCCTTTTCTTACCATATCAACTTAATTTTTTTCACAGGCTGGGTTTTTATTATAGATTGACGAATGAATTTCACTTGCGTTATACTGAATTCATATGTTGCGGCGCTTTTTAAATTCAGGAGCACGATCTTCAGCTGCCACGCACAGGAATTTTTTACAGGAAAGGAAGTTTTTGCCATGCAGGAATATAAGCCGGTAAAAGAGGGAAAAGTACGGGAAATCTATGATCTGGGCGACAGTCTCATCATGACGGCCACTGACCGGATTTCCGCTTTCGATGTCATTTTAAAGAATAAGGTCACGCATAAGGGTGCCATACTGACGCAGATGTCGAAATTCTGGTTCGATTTCACGAAAGATATTATCCCGAATCATATGATATCCACCGACCCGGAGGACATGCCGGAGTATTTCAGTGGTCCGGATTTTAAGGGGAACAGCATGAAATGCAGGAAATTAAAAATGCTTCCTGTGGAGTGCATAGTTCGCGGATATATCACCGGCAGCGGCTGGGTTTCTTATCAGAAGGACGGTACGGTCTGCGGCATCGCTCTTCCCGAAGGCTTAAGGGAGTCCGAGAAGCTGCCCGAGCCCATATACACTCCCTCCACCAAGGCGGAGGTGGGAGACCACGATGAAAACGTCAGCTACGAACGTACTGTTGAAATACTGGAGAAGCAGTACCCTGGCAAAGGCGAAGAGTACGCCAGAGGGCTGCGTGACAAGACACTGGCTCTCTATAAGAAATGTGCGGATTACGCCCTTGAGCGGGGCATCATCATAGCCGACACTAAGTTCGAATTCGGTTTGGACGAGGATGGTAATATGATCCTGGGCGATGAAATGCTCACCCCGGACAGCTCACGATTCTGGCCTCTCGAGGAATACGAGCCCGGAAAGAGTCAGCCCTCCTATGACAAGCAGTTCGTGAGAGACTGGCTGAAGGCCAACCCGGACAGCGATTATCTTCTGCCGGATGAGATCATAGAGAAGACTATAGATAAATATAAGGAGGCCTATGAGAAGCTGACGGGAAAGCCTTTCATGATGTGATTAGTTTTGCCCGATATAGTTTTTTAAAAAGATATTAATCATACTGTATGCTGTGCAGTACGCGGATGGCAGGGAGATTACCAAATTGTTTATGTCTGCACAGATATATCCGGAGGTAATATGTCAGGTTTAGGACAGGATGAATTATTATTTGATAAGCCCGGCGAGGAGTGCGGCGTCTTCGGCATCTATGACCTGGATGGGGGAGATGTCGCGTCAACCATTTATTATGGGCTCTTTGCCCTGCAGCACCGGGGGCAGGAGAGCTGCGGCATAGCTGTCAGCGAGACCCACGGCCCCAAGGGAAGGGTCACATCTCACAGGGATATGGGCCTGGTCAGCGAGGATTTTGATGAGAAGAGGATCAGGTCAATGAAGGGGGACATCGGCGTGGGCCATGTCCGCTATTCCACGGCGGGAGCCTCATCCAGGATGAACGCCCAGCCTCTGGTGCTCAATTACGTGAAGGGTACGCTGGCCCTGGCTCACAATGGGAACCAGATAAATGCTTTGGAGCTGCGCCATGACCTGGAGTACACCGGCGCTATTTTCCAGACCACAATAGACTCGGAGGTAATAGCCTACCATATCGCCCGCGAGCGGCTGCGCACCGCAAATGTTGAGGAGGCCGTGACCCGGGCAGCGAGGAAGATGAAGGGAGCCTACTCTCTTGTGGTCATGAGCCCGAGAAAGCTTATCGGAGCCCGGGACCCCTACGGATTCAGGCCTTTGTGCATAGGGAAGTTGGACAACGCATATATAATCACTTCCGAGACCTGTGCCCTGGACACCATAGGTGCCGAGTTCATCCGGGATGTGCTGCCGGGTGAGGTAGTCACCATCACGGAGGACGGACAGATAAAGTCCGATATGAGCAATGCCATAGATTCTGGACAGCACGGACACTGTATTTTCGAGTACATCTATTTTGCTCGTATAGACAGCCGCATAGATGGTGTAAGCGTATATGATTCCCGGATAAAGGCCGGGAAATATCTGGCCATGGATTCTCCGGTTGAGGCAGATCTGGTAGTCGGTGTCCCTGAGTCCGGAAACGGGGCGGCCTTAGGCTACGCCCAGGAGTCTGGGATACCATATGGTATAGCATTCATGAAGAATTCCTACGTGGGGCGGACTTTTATCAAGCCGAAGCAGAGCAGCCGGGTGGAGAGCGTGAAGGTGAAGCTGAATGTGATACGCGAGGCCGTGGAGGGCAGGCGCATCATTATGATAGATGACTCTATAGTCCGGGGGACCACGTCCCGGCTTATTGTAAATATGCTAAAGGAGGCCGGAGCGGCGGAGGTTCATGTCCGGATTAGCTCTCCGCCTTTTTTGTGGCCTTGCTATTTCGGGACGGATATACCGGTGAGAGAGCAGCTGATGGCCTATCGGCATTCCTCGATTGAGGAGATCCGGGAGGAGATCGGGGCTGACTCACTGGCGTACCTGGCGATTGACAGGCTGGATGGCATGGTGGACGGATTGCCGATCTGCAAGGGGTGCTTTACGGGTGAGTGGCCGATGGAGCCGCCGGAAGAGGACATCAGGGGGGATTATGAGCGATAAGCGACGAGGATGCGGATGTGGGCGGAGATTTTGACTGCTTGCAGGCAAAAATCTCTGACCATAGCCGCATTTGAGTGCAACGGACACCGAAAAATGCGAAGCATTTTGAGGTGATCGTCGCTTATCGCGGATGCTTGAGTGCAACGGACACCGAAAAATGCGAAGCATTTTGAGGTGATCGTCGCTTAT
>JAJPYU010000086.1:0-742 GCA_021204765.1 Clostridiales bacterium | reverse complement strand
CGCGGACATTGGATATAGAAGGAGTGATAGCTATGAGTAATGATAAATACACAAGCCCGCTTAGTGAGAGGTATGCGAGTCCCGAGATGCAGTACATCTTTTCTCCTGAGAAGAAGTTCCGCACCTGGAGGCAGCTGTGGGTCGCTCTGGCGGAGACGGAGCAGGAGCTGGGCCTGGATATCACTGACGAGCAGATCGAGGAGCTGCGCTCTCATCAGGACGATATCAATTTCGACGTGGCGAAGGCCAGGGAGAAGGAGGTCAGGCATGATGTCATGTCCCATGTCTACGCCTATGGGGTCCAGTGCCCGAAAGCGAAGGGGATCATCCACCTGGGGGCCACCTCCTGCTATGTGGGCGACAATACGGATATCATCCTCATGTCAGAGGCCTTAAAGCTGGTCCGTACAAAGCTTGTAAATGTCATCGCTGAGCTGGCCGATTTCGCCATGAAGTACAGGAATCTGCCGACTCTCGCCTTTACCCACTTCCAGCCGGCCCAACCGACCACTGTGGGCAAGCGTGCGACGCTGTGGACCCAGGATTTCCTCATGGACTTAGGAGATCTTGACTATGTCCTGGGTTCTTTAAAGCTTTTGGGTTCCAAGGGTACTACCGGCACTCAGGCCAGTTTTGTGGAGCTCTTTGATGGGGATCAGGAAAAAATTGATAAGATAGACCCGATGATAGCTGAGAAGATGGGGTTTGACGGCTGCTATCCTGTTTCGGGACAGACCTACTC
>JAJPYU010000174.1 GCA_021204765.1 Clostridiales bacterium | reverse complement strand
GAAATGACGTGGGATTAAGGAAAATATTATTAATATTCTCTTTTATGGAAATGCTGTCATCAATCTCCCGGAGATACTGAGGCGTTCCTCCGACTATCCCATAAGCCAGAGCTTTATCCTCATCACCCAGTCCGGGGAAAAACCGGCAGGCCTCGAAGAAATCAAAAGGCTCCACTTTCATCTGCGCTGTCCTCCGGCCATAGAGCGGTGCCTTATATGCCAGGACATGATCCTCCATATAGGACATGGATGAGCCGCAGAGAATAAGAAAAAGCTTTGAATCATCCTTATATCTGTCTATCAAAAACTGTATAGTCGAGGCAAAGCTTTTGGATGACCTGGCGACATAAGGATACTCGTCTATGACCAGCACCAGTCTTTTCTTTTCAGCCAGTTTGAACACATACTCCAGCGCTGACTGAAATGAGGTGAAGACAGAGTCCGCCGCCATATCACTGCCATACTCCATGATGCTATGGGAAAAATTCTCGAGATTCTGCTTCTCATTCGTCTCCACACCGGTGAAGAAAACATTCTCCTTATCACTGACAAACTCTGAAATCAAAGCAGTCTTACCGACACGACGTCTGCCGTAGATTACTGTGAATTGAAAGCTGTCTGTGTCATACAATTTATTTAATCTGGCCAGCTCCTGCTCTCTTCCGATAAACATTGCTCTCCTCCCAAAAAAGTGAGTTGCAATTTAGTAAATCATGATTTACTAAATTACGATTTACTAATTAACGATTTACTAAATTGTAACTCATCTGATCGGTGACGTCAAGCAGAAATCAATTATGTTGTCATATTAACCGGCGGGAAGTTATTTGACTCCCCGCCGGATGAAAAAAATTTAAATTTTAAGGCCCGGCACTAATATATGCTCTAGGCTTTCTTCTTCCTGCGGCGGGTAATCTCCTCAGCCACTGCTGCCGCAGCCACAACGATGATTATTCCGGCATACATCCCAACACGGTTAGTGTCACCGGTATTATTGCTGGAAGAAGCGGACTCAATAGTCTCCGTGCCAGTGCTGTCGTTTTCCCCATTACTCACGGAAACTTCAATAGCGAGTTCTTCTTCTGCAGGATCATAATAATCGCGTTCATCTACATCTACATCTTCATTTTCCTTTGATCCGCCGGGATTCTTATCCATGTTGTCTTCGTCTGTATTATCATCCGGGGTCCCGGGCTGGGTACCGACAGAAATATCACCACCCGTATTGTTATCGTCCGGAGTTTCCGGCTCCCCCGGGTTTTCCGGCTCCCCGGGATTATCCGTATTATTGGATTCTTCCGGTATATGGGTGTTGGTCACTGTGTAGCCCTCCTCAGCATTCCCGGAAATTTCAGCGGTGTATCCGGTGACAGAGTTCTCCCTGACAGTGTAATTAATTTCACTGTATGTCACCGTTGCTTCACCGGTGACAGGATCCTCAGCTTCCGTCTTCTTATATACAGGGAGATCCGTAAAGCTTCCTTTCCAGTCGCTGCTTTCTGAAAGCTCAACAGACTTTCCGGTCTCAGCCTCATCCTGCAGCAGCTCAACGGTAACCGTTTCCGGTCTCGACTGGTCTTTATTATCCTCATCCACCCATTTTTTGGTGACATCGATATCTTTTACAAGGGTGTTTTTCAAAGAGATAGCATCCGCGTCATCATTATATGAGACAACTGTTGCCTCATATGTATAATTATCCAGAGGATTGCCGTCCGTATCCGTCTCTTTCACGGTATAGTAATACAGATTGCCTTCACTGTCATATTCCGCCAGATTCTCTAGAGTACAGCTCCAGCCGTTGGCCTCTGTCAGATCATAATAGTTTTGCGTTGTGACATATTCGCCGTCTTCCCCTGCCTTTCTCATCAGGCAGATCCGGATGGTGTCCGGCCTCAGCTCACCGGCATCATCGTTATCTATCCATTCTTTCTCCACGCTGATATCCATGCCTGGATCGCCGATCTGTACATATCCGTTTGTGGCTATGCCTCCGCCGTATTGCAGGGCAGTGTTGTTTGTGATGGTCACATAAGTTGTGCAGCCAGCACAGTCATCGGCTGTTATGGCATTGTCCAGATCCACCTCCCTGGATCCGCCCTGCAGGGTGCTCGTCGATACCGTATTGCCGTTATCATCAGTCCAGTTGTAGGGAGTGCCGTTCGGCAGGTATGATGTGATATAGTATGCGGGTGTCCCGCTGCCTGTTGTATTCGAGGAATCCCCTATATTTATCTCACTGCCGCTGTTAGCGGTGTTTCCGTAGATCACAGCCCCATCGTCCTCGTAAATATATACGGATGAAGTGTTGCATCCCGCGATTCCCCCGCCATTGCCAAAGACAGAATCCCCGGCAGTCACACCTGTAACGCTGTTTCCGGTGATCAGTACATTTTTGATATAAAGAGCGCCATATTCATAAGTGGTCTGATTTATAATACTTCCCACCGTTCGGGAGCCGTTGACATATATGCCGCCTCCGCTGTAAGAGCTTCCCAGAGCCTCATTATATGAAATGTCACCTGCTGAGATTACAGCCGTACAGCAGTCCTGCACATATATTCCGCCTCCCCTGTTATAGGAAATATTGTGAGTGATGCTGCCACCGGTCATGGTGAATGCAGCTCCGCTTGTGACGCTATTGGTGATTATCTCAGCCCCGAGACAGATCCCGCCTCCGATCCCGCCATTAGTATCTGACTTCAATACCTCATTGTATGAAATACTTCCGCCGCTCATATTTACAGTGGCACCATAGTAAGCATTTACGCCTCCGCCGCATTCTGTGGCAGTATTATGGGAAATCGTGCCGCCTCTCATAATGAATTCCGCACCGCCGCTTAAACCAACGCCGCCGCCCCAGTATGTCGAGCAGTAGCTGATCTCGCCGCCTTTCATCACCATTGTACCGCCATCCTCTATGTCCACCGCTCCGCCGTACTGGGCATATGCAGCTGTCCTGACATTGTTCTCAAGAGCCGCGCCTTTTTTCATGACCAGCCTGCCGCCGCCATCCACCAGCACCAGAGTGCCTGTGGACGTAACTGAAGTCCGGGCAGCGTTGGTACCCGCGGTGGAGAGAGTGGACACTGTGGCTTCATCTGAGGGCATATTTCCGCCCATGCCGTTTATGGTGACATCTGAAAGGGTAAGAGTTGCACCGCTTTTCACTTCAATAAGGTTTCCGGTGTAAGTGGGGAATCGGCAGATATTCAGGGGATAGTCCGTCTCTTGCTCCTCACCGTTTAAGAGACTGGCATCCCAGGATTCATCCGAATCAATCACTATGATATTTAAGACAAATATGCCTTCCGGTTCGGGGACTTCCCCGGTCGTATCCTCATCATACGCCTTATACATTTCCTTTAACTTTTCTATAGCTGCATTAAGAGAAGTCGCCGGATTGTCATATGTCCCGGAACCATCTGAGCCACTGGCATTCTCATTCAAAAACACACCGATATACTCACCTATTGTCGTCCTTGCAATAATATTTCCATAATCGTCCATACTTATAGTCACCAATGCCCCTGCCCCGGAGAGGGTAATGGCATCCAATATATCATCTGCAAATACCGCATCACTGTTGCCTGCGTTGTCTAACTCGATCAGAGTCACCGTATCTTCATTGCCATAAGTGTTCAGCTTGCTTAATGTACTGCCGGAAAGAGTGATAGCCAGAGATGAGGGTTCATAATCCGCCGTGGCAGTGATATGGCAATCATCGGAAAGCTCAACTGCAGTAACTGTCGGGTTGGCGGTAATGACAAATGACGTACCTGAATGGATCACTTTATCCAGGCGGATCGTCCCGCTGACAGTCAGCGCACCGTAATTATTGAGAGTGGCAACCCTGTATCCGCCGGTTATGGTTAAAGTACCCTCGTTTGTCAGGGTGGTTATCCGGGTGTCTCCTCCGACAGTCATGGTACCGGTGGCGGAATTTGTGACGGTGGTTGCCGTCACTGTATCCTCAGCAGTGAAAGTGCCGGAATTCGTTATGGTCGTCGCCGTAAACGTGCCGCTGTCGGTTAAGCTGCCGTAATTTATAACAGTCTCAGCTGTTATGGGTGCGGATATGATAAGAGTGCCGCTGTTTGAAATGATATAGTCTGTTCCTCCGGTGCTGATAAATGAGCTGTCATCTTCCCCTTTAAGGGTCAGCTTCCCGCCTGACTCCACGGAAATCACCGGATTACCATTGACATCCTTTAATGTGCATCCGTTCAGGTCTATCACAATATCCTGTCCGTCTGTAACAGATATGTCTTCCAGGATGATATTGCCGCTGCCGTCGCTCTCTCCGGCTATCAGCCTGATCTCATATTTCTCACTGCTGTAATCTGTCAGAGCCAACATGCAGCTGATTGCGTCTGCGACAGTCTCAAATTTCGCCTCTTCTCCGTTTACGGTAATGACGTTTCCATCGGCATCGGCCACCTCTGCAACTATGCGGGTCGGGTCTGTCCCCACCATCAGATTATAAGTGTCAACAGAACTGCTCACTGCTGTAAAGACCTCATATGTCATGGCTGTGGCAGTTTCCCCCACGGATTCGCTGTCAAATACCAGGCTGTTACCCGGGTCATACCATATATGTTCGGGATCAGTAAAATTATAGTCCTCAGCTGCCATATCCGCCGCAAAGGGCGCTGTCACGGAAACTGCCGTATCCGCATTCGACGAGGAAGCGTATTTATTGGTTGTGGTGCAGACATATATATTCTCTGCCCTGGCATATTTTCCGTCTATCTTCCACTCATTGGCACCGCTGCCGTCTGTAGAATGATTGCCGTACAGCGCTCCTCCCTCCATGACCATCGCACCGTACACACCGCCGGTGAGATTTCCCGTATTACCGGTAATCACTGTATCAGTCAGGTATATCACCTCACATTCAGGATTTGACGAATTGCTGACATTGCCTACAGCCTCTATTGCCCCGGCATCTCCACCGCAGACATTTTCCGTGATAGTACAGCCTGTAAAATAACTGGTTGTCGTTGAACCGGTAAATACGATAAGGCTGTCACCGGCGGTATTGCCGCTTATCGTGCAGTTATTAAAGTGCGGCTGGACATACATGCCTCCGTAGATCACACTGTCGGTTTTGCTCGCACTTACTGATCCGGCTGCATTATCGGTAAACCGGCAATTGTCAAATGTCGCCTTCCCCAGATATGTTGAGGAGGATCCTGAAGTGCCCAGATATACGACTTTGCCATAAGAGCTTTCACCCACGTTGTTTTTACTGATGGTACAATTTGTAAAGACTATGGAATCATCGTCAGCTGCCGCTCCGCCCAGATACATTGCAGCCGCACCGGAACCGGAACTGCTCTTTCCGCCGCCCACGTTTTCTGTAATCGTGCATCCCGTCATTATAAGGGATTTTACGCTGGCAGTGTATAATCCGCCTGTACTGTATGCACTGGTGTTTCCCTTGATCGTGACATTCGTCAGGGTGGCATTTGTCACGGAGGATAAGGCCAATCCCCCTGCGTATGCTGCCCCGCCCGCTGTGCCTGTGTTGGTATTGTTCTCAATCGAAAGTCCGTTGGCCGTGAAGGTGGTTCCCTTAAAGAAGATGCCTCCGGCAGCGTTGCTGCTCGTGGCTGTGTTTCCCGAAACAGTGCAGCTGTCTGTAAATTTCAGGGCAGTGCCGTCCGATGAGGAACTGTACTCCATATAGATGCCGCCTGCGTAGGTACCGGTATTGTTCTCAATTGAGCAGTTACCGGAAAAGCTGACAGTGCCGGACTTATCATAAATGCCGCCGCCGTAGGTACCGGTATTCCCGGATATGATGCTGTCACCGGAAAATGTCATAGTGCTTCCCGTGGCGTATATGCCGCCGCCGTATTTTGTGGCTGTATTGTCTGAAACGGAGCCGCCGGTCATGGCAAGGGTTCCTCCGGTAATATAAATGCCCGCTCCGTAGCTGCCGGCTGTATTTCCGGAAATGCTTCCTCCTGTAATGGTAAAGCTGCCGCCGTCCACGTAGACACCGCCTCCATTTGTGGCGCTGCCTCCGGTGACCTTGCCGGAACCTTCGGAATCCGCCAGGGTAAATGTACCGCTAACGCTGATGACACTGCCACTGCCTGTCCCGGTCAATGTATTTCCATTTAAATCAAGGATAATATCCTGATCGGCAGAAATGGAGATGTCTTCCGTGGAATCCGCCAGCATAGTGACAGTAGTCTCGGTGTTGTCTGTCACCGCCTCTATGGCTGATGTAACAGACTCATAGGTCTCATTACCAATCTGTGCCACTGCCCCATCCGAGGGAAGGGCATCTATAAGAGCCTGTACCGCACAAATGGGACAGTCGTCCTCATTTTCAATATCCGCACTGCTCTCTGTATCAGTATCAGACCCGGTTTCCACACATGCGTCATTCCCATCTGCATCTGTCGGGTAATCAGAATTGTCCTGCCGTACATCTCCGGGATCACTATCAACCGTCGTACTTTCCTCAGTGCCATTCTCATTCACGCTCTCCCCGGACACATAAACATCATCCACGCTCTCTGCCACGGCAATCTGTTCTCCATCATCTGCCGAGGCCGATATGGATGTCTGTCCCAGAGATACCACCATGCATATGATGACGATTATGGGAACTATCCTCTTTAACATATTGTTTTTCATGGTCAGCCGCACTCCTTGTCAAAATGGTTAAAATATACTTTTACTTTTTCTTTTATGCCGGCACTGCAATGCCAGGGCATCAGCAAAACAGAAAATATCTTTAATTATGTAGTATTCATATTTTGCCGTAAATGCCTTGGCATTACCTGCTTTGTGTATAAATATAGGGTAAATTG
>JAJPYU010000197.1 GCA_021204765.1 Clostridiales bacterium | reverse complement strand
ACTTTAAAGCAGCCTTCACTGCGTCCAGGATCGCCTGATCCTTGCAGTCAGCCTCAAATAACTCCATTCTCTTTCCGGCAAATGCGGCCTGTACCATATCATGGACATCCGGATCTTCGCTGGAGATAATGTCGATTATGCCATTGGTGGCAGCTCCCTTTAACTTACTAAGCAGCACTGCGTTCCTCTGCTCGGAAGCAGCTGCGGCCGGGGGATATCCACCGCCGGGCTCCTGCACAAAGAGCTTCTCAAAGACGTACTCCAGATTGACCTCGGCGCCCCATCCCCAGCCTTTCGCGTAGGGAAGGGAAATGCAGTTGCCGCCGTTTACCTGGGTATAGAGGTAAGAGTCTGCGGGATCCACGACCAGTCCGCAGTACACTCCGGGCATGGTATTGCAGGCCATCATGGCTCCCTCACCTGTTCCGCAGCCGGTGACCACCAGGTCTGCTGCGCCTGAGTTCAACAGAGCGGAGGTCAGGATCGCGTTCTGATTGTATGTCTGACGGTTGTCATCCATGTTGTACTGGCCATAGTTAACAACTGTGTGGCCGTTGGCCTCAGCTACTTTCTTCAGTGTATTGATAACTATCTCATTTCTCTCGCAGGTACTCCACTCCATAACCAATGCAATTCTCATAGTAATCAGCCTCCTTAAAATTTGCATTATAATTTATATCTGATAACACGGATTGCTCCGTGCCGGCAGCACTCTTGTTTACAACCGGCCGGAGCAACAGCCCGGGTCAAATGGCTGTAACCTGATGCAGGCATCCGCTACAACCCATTTGACCCTGGTATCATCATATTAGTAGATACGTGCCTCTGCCAGATGATCATCGATGCGCTGGCGGGCTTCCTTCACGGAATCAGACTCGGAAGTGGAAGCGACTCCGATGTGCCACCAGGACTCATAGCCCTCAGCCATGGTCTTGGGCAGAACCTTGCAGTCGATGATGCAGGAACGGGTCTCTTTCTTTGCTGCACGCAGAGCATCCACCAGCTCAGCGGGAGTCTTTGCGGTAAACGGTACCATGCCGTAGCCCTCGCCGATCTTAGCGAAATCAGTGTAGCAGTAAGGGCCGTCAGGCTGTCCGGTCTCCTCGTTGCGGTGACGCATCTCAGTGCACAGGGAACCGATGCCGTTGCCCATCTGCAGGTTGTTGATGCAGCCGAATGCGGCGTTATCGAATACGATGACCGTGATCTTCGCATTCTCCTGCATAGCGGTGGCGATCTCAGAATTCAGCATCAGGAATGAACCATCACCGGCCAGAGCGTACACTTCTCTGTCAGGAGCAGCCAGCTTTGCGCCGAAAGCGCCGGCGATCTCATAACCCATGCAGGATGCGCCGTACTCCATATGGTAGCTGTCCTTCACATCGGTGACCCAGAGACGCTCCAGGTCTGCCGGGAGAGAACCCGCTGCCGCAACTACGATAGCATCATCGTCGATCTCCTGTCTGATAAGGCCAACACCGTTGGATTCAGTGATGGTGCCGCCGATATCATTGACGAAGTCGTTCATGATCTTCTCAGTCCAGGACGGTACGCAGGGTACGAACTTGCCTTCGCCGAAGCCTTCGCCGTGATACTGTACGCCCAGTACCCTGAGCCTCTCGGCCTCCCATGTCTCCTTGATCTTCGCGATCTCATCAGTATATGCGGACTTATATCCGTCTGCCTTTAATCTCTCCATAATGGCTTCCAGTGTGACCTTGGCATCACCAATGCAGCGGGTGGCATCCACTTTCTCAGCGTGGAACTCGGAAGTGTTGATAGCCAGCACCTTGATGTCCGGGTTGCGGAAAAGCACCCATTTGGAACCGGTAACGAAATCGTTGAACCTGGTACCGACACCGATGACCAGATCCGCATCCTTGCACAGCTCGTTGGCTGCCAGTCCTCCGGTGACGCCTACGCCGCCGACGGAAAGCTCAAAGGAATCGGGAAGTGCGGAATGACCGGCCTGGGTCTGGGATACCGGAATATTGAACTCTTTGCAGAAATCCATGACAGTCTGTCCTGCCTCAGAATAACGGACTCCGCCTCCGGAGATCAGCAGAGGCTTTTTGGATGCCTTGATCATCTCCACGGCTTTATTGATCTCATACTCATCAGCCACGCGGCGGGCCACATGATGCACTCTCTTCTGGAAGAAGTAATCGGGATACTCATAGCTCTCACCCTGTACATCCTGGGGAAGGCTGATGCAGACAGCTCCGCAGTTTGCGGTATCAGTCAGCACACGCATGGCGTTGATCATGGCGGTCATCACCTGCTCGGGGCGGGAAACACGATCCCAGTACTTCACCACCGGCTTGAAGCAGTCGCTGGCTGTGATGGAAAGATCACCGGGCTGCTCCATCTGCTGCAGTACCGGATCCGGCTGGCGGGTCGCGAAGCTGTCAGAGGGGAATACCAGCAGCGGGATATGGTTAATGGAAGCGGTAAGGGCTGCGGTGACCATGTTGCATGCGCCGGGTCCGATGGAGGAAGTGCAGGCGATGATCTTTCTGCGGTTATTCTGCTTCGCGTAGCCGATGGCCGCATGAGCCATGCCCTGCTCGTTCCTGCCCTGGTACACTCTTAAATGTCCCGGATCCTGCTCCAGAGCCTGTCCGAGGCCTACGACACAGCCATGTCCGAAAATGGTAAAAATGCCATCCACAAAAGGCTGCTCTTCGCCGTCCATCTCAATGTACTGCTGGTTCAGGAACTTCACGATCGCCTGTCCTACTGTCATTTTTGTCTTGTTCATGATGTTCTCTCCTTTTCTTTGTTTTTCGCTCTTTAATTATATATAATTTCATGAATTAAATATTTACATTCTCATTATATGTCTTTATGGGCTATTGTCAACTGTGTTTTTATACTTTTTATTAAGAAAAAATCCAGATATGACAGATAGGATTCCGAGTATAAACCCAGGATCCTATCTGTCTGACAAAATGGTTTATTGTTTACATGGAAAACCATGCAAATGAAGGGTTATGGCTGAATCTCTTCCACCGCTACCCAGCGATTCTCATTGGCAGATTTCTCGATAGCTGCAAGAATCCTGTCCACATAGTGACCATAGGCAATGTCGATCTTCACATCACGATCCTCTGTGATGGCAGTGAGAATATCGTGAGCCTGGATAGCCATGACATCACCGTAGGAAATGCCCAACTCATCAGTGCCGCAGAAATTGGCGTAATCACCGTTCCTGGTATTGCCCTTGATGGTCTTGTAGCCCCGCTCCTTCGGATCGCAGTCGTTGGAATAATACTGCAGATCGTTGATATGGGAGAGCTCGAATTTCACAGAGCCCTTGCTGCCCTGGATCTCATAGGCCAGGCTGTCGGGACGCGCGACGGAAATCCTGCTGGAAGACATGGAACCGATCCTGCCGTCCTCGTATTTCACGATCACATAGATCTGATCATCTGTATCCACAGTGATCTGCTTGCTCAGATCCCTGCTGTCCGGGCGGCTGGTATAAGCCGTATCCCAGGAAGCGAACACCTCAACTATCTTCTTACCGACGATCATGTCGGACATGCTGACCACGTGAGCCGTCAGGTCGCCCAAGGCACCTGTTCCGGCAATGCTGGCCACCT
The DNA here is from genome assembly GCA_021204765.1 of Clostridiales bacterium. GTDB lineage: Bacteria > Bacillota > Clostridia > Lachnospirales > Lachnospiraceae > Eubacterium_I. The sequence goes on along the minus strand of JAJPYU010000197.1, from coordinate 3,315 downwards.
GGCGCCATGTAGCCGGAGTGGTGGGATCCGCACAGTATGAGCAGTCAAACTCCCCGCGGAATGTCACGAAATCGCCGAGCTTTCCGGACTGCATCATCTCCTGAGCCAGGATATTGGCCGGGCATTTTGTATAGATGAAGTCCACCAGGCTCTTAACTCCGGCTTCCTTTACTGCCTGCACCATAGCGGCGCCGTCCTCCAGGCGGTTTGCCATGGGCTTCTCGCACAGGATATGCTTCTTTGCCTTAGCTGCCGCCAGTGCGATCTCTGAATGAGTGAAATTCGGAGTGGCAATGATGACCAGGTCTACGTCAGGATCTGCCACTAAATCATGCCAGTCTGTCATTACCTTCTTGTATCCGAATCTCTCCGCAGCTGCCTTGGCTGCTGCCTCGTTGACATCGGCCACCGCCTCAAACACAGGGCAGACATCGTGATAGGCCTGGCGCACGTTCGTCATGCCGATCGAATGATAGATGCCCATCCAGTTTGCTCCGCCCAGTCCGATTCTTACTTCTTTCATCGTATGTTCTCCTTTTTTATTTTCTTTTAAAAGCAGATGATGATACCACGGATTGCTCCGCTCTTCGAGCTCCCGCAATCCTCAAAACATTCGCAATCCGCTCATTTTTCTGCGAAAAATGGCTGCTTGTTCATATTTTGGGCGGGTCAAATAGACCCATAATTGGATGCAAGCATCCATTCCGGGTCTATTTGACCCTGGTATCATCATATGTCGTATCCGATTCCTTTGAGGAAGTCCACACTTGCTTTGACGTTTGCCAGGGAGTTCTCCACATTCCTCGGATCACACTCCTGCTCGATGGTGATATATCCGTTGTATCCGATCTCATCCAGGACATCCGCCACCGCACGGTAGTCTATCATACCTTTGCCGATGGGGCACATTGAACCTTTGGCGCAGCCCTGGAAGAAGCGGATGTGCTCATGCATCACCTCATCGTACACTTTCGGATCGATATCCTTGAAATGTACATAGTCCAGCCTGTCCTTATACTTCCTCAGCCACTCTACGGCATCCATGCCGGCATAGGTCAGATGGCCGGTGTCCAGCACGAATCCGGCGATATCGTTGGGGATCTCCTCCGCCAGACGGTCGATCTCGTCGGCGAACTCGATATACCCGCCGCAGTGGGGATGCAGGACCGGGCGCACGCCGTAGCTGTTAGCCTTCTCGCAGAGACCCCTGAAATGTCCGATCAGCTTTGCCCAGCCGGCATCATCCAGACGGGGTGCCCTGTCGGAATGTCCGGCATTATAATCCCTCTCATCATGTCCCCAGTCCATGACCGTCATATAAGGGGTGGGCCATCTCTGTCCGTCTTCCCTGGGCAGGGGAGGCAGCTTGGTGATCAGTGAGCAGATCCCATCCACCTGGTTTAAGAGCTTCTCATAGTTCTCATCACTGAGGCAGTCATCAAAGATCGTGCCGGCCACGATGGAGAGCTGGTTCTTATTGAGCTCCTCTGTCACAGTCTCTATGTCATCCGTGGGGATCCAGCCGTTGGGTCCCAGCTCGATGGCTCGGTATCCAGCCTCGTGAGCCTCTTTAAGCACGCGCTGATATGTCGGCAGATACGGATTGGTGATATAATCCACGCCCCAGCAGCAGGGCGCTCCGCAAATCTTAATTCCCATGTTTTCTCCTCCTGATCACTCGACTTCTGAGATCTTAACCGGACGTCCCTCTTCCATGGACTTCTTGGCTGCAGCGGCCATAAGCACGGGGTAGAGCCCGTCTGTGCCGGTCACCAGCGGAGTCTTGTCATTAATAATGGCATCCGCAAAGGATCTCATCTCGCTGATAAATGCCTGGGTATAACGATCCCACATGATCTTGTAGCAGGTACCGTAGGACGTGCAGTCTGCTGTGGACAGAACAACCGTGTTCGGGATATCATTCTCATCTTTGACGGAGCCCTTGGATCCCAGGACCTCGATCCTCTGATCATAACCGTACACTGCCTGGCGGCTGTTGTTGATGACGCCGATGGAACCATTCTCAAAGGTAAGCGTAACGATGGTGGTATCCACGTCTCCCTCATCGCCGATAGCCGGGTCAATGAGCACAGAACCCTTGGCATAGACCTCGGTCACCTCGCATCCTGCCAGATAACGGATCATATCGAAATCATGGATCATCATATCATAATAAATACCGCCGGATGCCCGCACATACTCGATAGTCGGCGGCGCGGGATCCCTGGAGCTGATGCAGTAAATCTGGGGATCCCCGATCTTCCCATCGCGGATCGCCTGGTATACCGCGTGGTGATTGTGGTCAAAACGGCGGTTAAATCCGATCTGGAGCTTCACTCCGGCTTTCTCCACCGCATCCAGCGCCATGTGCACTCTGGCCACATCGTGGTCGATAGGTTTCTCGCAGAAAATGTTCTTCTTAGCTTCGCAAGCCTTCAAGACCATATCTGCATGGGTATTTGTCGCAGAGCAAATCAGCACGGCCTCGATCTCCGGATCCGCAAATACGGAATCCACATCCTTTGTCACATTCTCAACACCGAACTTTTTGCAGAACTCAATCCCCTCTTCGGTGAGATACGGGTCTGCCACTGTCTTAATCTCGATCTCACGGACGGAATTGCTGATGTTTTCCAGATGAACACGTCCGATCCGTCCGATTCCCAATAATGCTGCTTTCATGGTAAACACGCTCCTTTTCTCTTAAATTTAGATATCAACCGCTTATGAATTGCTGTGATAGGGGTATTTTATGTCAAATTTTTCACAAACGGTATGATATTTTTGCTTTTAACTTGTGTTATCCTGTCTTTTTTCTGCTTCTTTTTTTATATTTCTGCGTTTCTTTTGCAGTCTCCTTTCAGCCGGCAACAGCCTCCTTCAGGATCCGGATATCTTCCCTGAGAAGATCGTAGGGATTCGGCGCCTGTTCGCAGAGAGGATGCACATCATAATAATTCTCAAGCAGGATGTGTCCGGTATAGCCATGCTCATCCAGCCATCTCATTGTGGCGTGGAAGTCTGAGGTGCCGGTGCCCAGCAGTCCGCCGCTCATCACGTCCGGGCCATCCTTCACATGGAGCTGGCTGCACATGTACGGATACAACTCATTTAAGATATCCACCTCGTTGAACCCTCCGAACACCTGGTAATTCTGGCTGTCAAAGTACAGGCCGAAATTCTTGCGGTCTACCATCTGATACAGCTGGCGGAACCGCTCGGGGGACAGGATGTTCTCGGAGGCGACTGTGATGCCGTCCTCCCCTGCCCTGTCGCAGAGATACTGGAAAGCGATGGTGCTGTGCTCCATATCCT
>JAJPYU010000036.1 GCA_021204765.1 Clostridiales bacterium | reverse complement strand
AATTTACTCGTTCTTCCCGCACCAGCAGCGGAGTGCCTGGTGCGGGAGTGAAAAGCAACCCTGGAATACATTTCAATCAACTGTTCTCACAACGTAAATGGTCTACATCTTACGAACTATAGATCATACTGCATTTGCCATACGCCTGCTATCATTTACCGTACCGATAATCTTAAGGAAAGGACGGTAAATGACAAATGCCTAACAAACCAAAGCAGCAAAAAGACATGCGCAGGGATACTTCCAATCAGTTTTTCTCATTCAGGATCAAAAGCCCGCTAAGGGAACTCTTTGTCGATTTCTGTGATGAGTGCGGCATCACCATGACTGACGCCATTTTCATGCTGGTAAAGCGGACGATAAAGCTGAGGGAAATCCCCTTCAAGGTGGAGCCTCTTGATACCGGCAGCCTGCTTTACAGCGATGAGAATGAGGTGAAGACCGAGCAGGTGACCATACGCATGAGCAAAGAGATGATGGGACAGTTCACTGAGGTCTGCGATGAGATCGGGATCAGCAAGTCCGGGCTGGTGAAAATGTACTTCAAGCGCTGCATCTACGACCGTGAGCTGCCTTTCTTCGGGAAGTAAAGGATCGTCAGTGGCGAAAGGGGGTTCCTCCAAAATAAAGTTCCCCGGAAGACAGCAAATGATCTCCCATGAACTATTTCATGCCGGGAACCCCTGCCAGCTCAGTGGCATGGTCAAATTGGCATTGACTTTTTAATGTAGTAATGTTAATATAATAAAGCTGTTGCAGGACAGCCACAGGGGAATCATACAACGGCAGTATTGCGGTCTCCAAAACCGTTCATGGGGGTTCGAATCCCTCTTCCCCTGCTAATGAAGATTCTTGAAAATAAAGGAAATTCGGGCTTCTTTCACGTCCTTTCGAATTTTAAAATTCCAAAAAATTGATATGAAAACTGTCGCACTCATCTCATTTATTTGTGGTATACTGTTCTTCAATAAGGCAGAAACACAAAACTGGATTTTTCCTGCAGTTTAAAAATTAAGGAGGCATCAGATTATGACTATTTCAGAAGCGATCAAAGAGAGCGGGCTGCACATCCAGCTGGTCACAAATGAAAAAAAGGCATAAGAAAATATATGAAGAATGATACAAAACCTTTACTTCAGCGTACCTGGATGGTATGGCTGTGCGCTTTGGCCTGTACTGCCCTCTGGGGCAGCGCTTTCCCCTGTATTAAGGTGGGATACAGCCTGTTTGATATCGGCTCCTCGGATACGGCATCCCAGATCCTGTTTGCCGGAATACGATTTTTCGGAGCGGGAATACTGGCGCTGATCATCGGCAGTATAGGGCAGAGAAAAATATTGAGGCCCCGGCAGGGCTCAATTCATAAGATATTGATCCTGAGCGTGTTCCAGACCGCACTGCAGTATGTATTGTTTTACATCGGTATGGCCCACACGACAGGGGTCAAGGCTTCTATCCTCCAGGGAACCGGCGTCCTGTTTTCCCTGCTGCTGGTCTGTCTCTTATTCCGGACAGAAAAGCTGACTCTTCCCAAGACTATGGGCTGTGTCATTGGGTTTGTGGGTATCATTCTGGTAAATTTTACCGGAACAGGCCTGAATATGGACTTTCGGCTCATCGGGGAGGGCTTTATGATACTGGCCGCCCTGTCCTACGCCTTCTCATCCATCTTTTTGAAACTGTTTTCCGAAGACGATGACCCGGTGATGCTCTCAGGCTATCAGTTCCTGGTAGGCGGAGCGGCTATGATCGCTATAGGAGCGGCTTTCGGCGGACGCCTTGGCGGATTTACCCCGGCTTCTGCCTCCCTGCTTCTCTATATGGCTTTTATTTCCGCAGCGGCCTATTCCCTGTGGGGCATCCTGTTAAAGCACAACACTGTTTCACGGATCACGGTATTCACCTTTATGACCCAGATCTTCGGCGTGGTCTTCTCCACCCTGTTTCTGCAGGAAAGGAATTCCTTTGGCTGGCAGGCAGTCATCGCTCTGGCTCTGGTCTGCATTGGGATCATTCTGGTAAACAAAAAATCCGTCAAACAGTCATAGATCATGAACAGACAAAGTCGCTATACCTTACAGCGGCTTGTACCGCATACTCTTAAAGGTGTATCCCATTTTCTCCCCGCTGTCTGAATATCCGTCCGTGGGCTGTATAATAACATTACCTCCAAATTGTATCACTGCAAACAGTTCACGATATTCTCAATGGCTTCGTATATCATCCCATCGCAGTGAGTCTTGCGGCCTCCTCCGGCCTCTGCATTTTTTCTCAAAAGCACTGCACAGTCCAGCTTATCCCCATGGTGCTCCTTCATAGCTCTGAGAAATGCCTGATATTCCTGGTCGCCTCCGCCCATCATGCCGATGACCATGGCCGCCCCGGCAACAGCACCGCAAATGGAACCCATCTTCATTCCGCCGCCAAAATGCATTCCCAGGGCAAATGCCTTATTCTCGCTGATACCGCACTCCTTAGCAAAGGGGATTATCACCGCCTGGGCACAGTTGTAATGCACCGTCCGGTCTGCTCTCAGTTGTCCCGCCTTTTCCAAATACTGATCCGAATCAAAAAGTAATTTTGATCTGTCCATCACTCTTCCTCCACCTGGTTTTTGAACCTGTTCCGCTCCAGTCCCTGCATGATCCAGCTGCTGTTTTCTGTAATCATCAGCAAAATCCTCCAGATATTTCTCCGCGGACCGTGTCATTTCCCGCGAAAAATCAGAATTATATTTGCGCTTGCAGAAGCGCCCGGTCCACTCCTCATATGACAGCTCACCACAGCGCCTTTTAAGCATTTCCCTGCAGTCAAAAGTCTCCGGATAGACATTTTCGAATACAACGTGCTCCATGTCAAACCGCCGGGGCTTCTCCCGCTTATCCTGCCGATCTGCAGGGTATCCGAAGACCACCATCACCGCCGGAAAAACATATTCCGGCAGATGGAGCAGTTCCCTGTGGGTCTCGCATTGCTCCATTATGTCACCGATATAACAGGAGCCAATACCCAGGCTTTCTGCCGCTACCACCGCATTCTGCGCTGCTATAGCCGTATCCGTCACTGCCAGCATCAGATCTCCGGCACCGGGCTGCCTGGGGGAACAGCCGGCCTCAATATATGCATCCTGCCACTTCTTACAGTCTGCACAGAAAACCAACACCATAGGCGCCTCGGCTATAAAGGGCTGATTATCACAGCTGACGGCCAGCTTATCCTTTATCTCCTGATCCCTGATATCCAATATTGTATATAGCTGCTGACATCCTGCGCTGGGTGCCTCCGCGGCTGCATAAAATATCTGCTGTCTTTCCCTCTCACCGATCTCCCTCTTCTCAAAGGCCCTCACAGATTTCCTGTCAAAGAGCTCACGAATAGCATCCGTAGTCTCCCCATATATTTCTTCTCGTATTTTACTGTAATCAGACATATCCCATCGCCCCCTCGCTTAATTCCAAAAGTCTATAATAAATATATTCCATGCCATGAGCCGTTTGCTTTTGCCTGCATCTCCAAACGGCAGGAGAGCACTCCAGCCTGTCTATAAATCAACGACCTGATATGTATGATGTATAGCCGGCAGGACCTTCTCCAGGACATCCGTAGTACGAAGCCTCATACTGGAGGTATTCACGCAGGGATGGCATCCAAGATATTCGCATTCAACAACCTCCCTGTCTATCAGAAGCTGTACCTTATTGTCCGTATCATTCATCAATCCCAGGATACTCACAGACCCGGGATGGAGGTTGAGCAGCTTTAGCATATATTCTTCTTTGGCAAATGAGAGTCTGGGCGAATTTCTCTGCTCTATGTATTATATCAAAACCTTTTTCAAAGTACAAGGCGGGCAGATTCCTGCTATGCGGGTGCTTTCAAGCAAGGTTGCTTTATAAATTTTAACCGAATAATACAAATTTTTTCTAAAATATTAGTCTGATATGTACAAAATGATTGATTTTATGGCGTCAGATATGTATACTAAATATATGTCTACTGTCACACAGGTAGTCAGAACAGTTATATTTGTACATTCAGGCAAGCTTTTAGTATCCGTATAGCTGTATTGTCTATTGTGTGAACAGTATCCATTGCAATAACACACATTAAAGAAAGGTGGTACATTTTATGGCTGGTTACAAGATTACCAAGAAAGACGAATACTACACTTACACTGCTCCGCTGCACAATGACTGCAAGCTGTGCAGACTCCATGATCCCGCTGACGTGGACGGCGGACGCCTCATCAACGGACTGTCCCACTTCCTCCCCAGCGGCGGCGGCACCGATATGGGCAAGAACCCGGCTGAGTCCATTTACTACATTATCGAGGGAACCATGTGCTTCAAGGGTGAGGACGGAGTCGAGACTATCCTCAATGCAGGTGACAGTGTACACATCGCATCCAACTATGGGAAGATGATCACGAATATCGGACCTACGACTGCACAGATGCTCGTGATACTGCTGCCTCCTCAGGAATAAAAAATATTTAAAATGCGACGAGCACCTCAAAATGCTTTGCATTTTTCGGTGTCCGTTGCACTCAAATGCGGCTATGGACAGAGATTTTTGCCTGCAAGCAGTCAAAATCTCCACCATAGCCGTATTCTCGTCGCTTATCGCTCAAATCAAGCTCTTCTAACGCAGTCCCCCGCTTACGTTTTCTCAAAAGCTCTGTTTGTTCTTTGCATTTGCGTATGTGAGATCATGTGAAATATACAAGTTCGTCGGCAGGAGCCTCCGCCGGCTCTATTTCATCCGCGTAAAGGACAGGTCCTTTGCCGCGGTACTCTTTCGCAAATTCCACGTGTATCGTCGCCGTGACCCAGACCCAGGATTTGTGGGGTATGGTCTCGGCCCTGTCGTACTTGCATTTTAATCCGATGAACTGTATATCCTGTACGCAGCATGTCATGGCAAAACGGCCGAGTATAAAAACAGGCTTCTTTCCCATCTTCTCCGGGCGGTAGACGAGAGCCAGGAATCTGATGGTCTTGCCCTCGTATTTTTTCGGGTCGTCCTGGACGTCCAGGTAGAAGATGCCGTAGTCGGCGTCAGTGATCTCGATGAAATCCTGGTTTATATCATAGGGGAGCTCCTCCATGAAATCCTCGTCTATGGTGCCGTCGGCATTTTCATAGACTATCTGTGCCTTGCGGTTATAGCCCTTGACTGTGCGGCGGAACTTTCCCTTGGGAGTCTCGTCGGTGCAGCGGTTGAATATGACAACATCCGAGGCGCAGACCTGCTCCATCATCATGACACGCATGTTAGTGAGGTAGAGCTCATAGGTGGAGGCATCGATAGTGGTGAGGACCTGGACGATCTGCCAGCCTGAGGGGAGCTTCATCTCCATGATCTTCGCGGCCTCCCAGGTACCGTTGTACTCTATAAAGACCTGATCCGGGCGCATAGTCGCGTCACAGTCCGCAAGAAACTCGGGGGTAAACTCCTCCTCGGAGTCCACGCCTATCACAGAGACCTGCTTCTCCAGAAGCTTTTGCTCATCGTACTCCACCTCGCCGTCCTCGCAGGCGATGATCAGGGAGCGGGCACCGACGCCGAAGTCGTTCTCCGCCAGGGTCTCCTGCACAAAAGTGGTCTTGCCGCTGTCCATGAAGCCGGTGAATAAATATACAGGTATGTCCATACTTTTTTCCTCTTGTTATTATCTGCAGCGCTCTCTCACACCAGCCAAAGCTGTGGTTCGGAAGATGTGTCCAGTGAGCTTTACTTCAGTTTAAAGGCCAAAGAGTGCATCCAGTCCGGCTTCATCTATATCCGTCCCGATTACGCAGAGGCGCCCGGTGTACTGGGGCTCCCCTGTCCTGATGTCGTACTCGCCCGTCACCATATCGAAATAGATCCAGCTGCCGTCCTCAGCGGGGACCATTCCCTTGGCGCGGAGGACGTTGCCGTAGTCCTCAGTATCGCAGAAAGCTTTGAGGGCTGTCTCGATCTGAGTCGGCGTGAATTTATGGGCAGTCTCGCGTCCCCAGCTGATAAAGACCTCGTCGGCATCATGGCCGTCATGATGATGGTGGTGATGGTCATGGCCGCATCCGCACTCGTCATCGTCGTCATGATCATGGTGATGTTCGTGATCATCCTCATCGTGGCCGTGATGATGTTCGTGATCATCCTCGTCGTAATCGTGATGATGTCCATGATCATGATCGTGATCATGGTCATGGTGGTGATGATGCTCATGGTCATGATCGTGGCCGTGGGAGGCCTCCACCTCTGCCATCATCTCATCCATAAAGGACTTCTGTCCCTCAATGACCTCCAGTATCTGTGCTCCGGTGATATCATCCCAGGGTGTGGTGATGATAGCGGCTTTCGGGTTCAGCTTCCTTATCATATCCACACAGAGATCCAGCTTCTCCTGGGTCATGCTCTGAGTGCGGCTTAAGACCACCGTAGTGCAGCTCTCGATCTGGTTATTGAAAAACTCCCCGAAAGCCTTCATCTGCTTGGCAGCCTTAAGTGCATTGGCCACCGTCACCAGGGCATTGAGCTTCACGCCCTCGTGATCCTCCTCAACAGCCTTCACGGAGGACATGACGTCGGAGAGCTTGCCCACGCCGGAGGGCTCGATAAGTATCCTGTCGGGATGATAAGTCGCTATGATCTCATTTAAGCTCCGGTTAAAATCGCCTACCAGCGTACAGCAGATGCAGCCGGAATTCAGCTCCTTTATCTGTATCCCGGAGTCCTGCAGAAATCCTCCGTCGATACCGATCTCGCCGTACTCATTCTCCACCAGGACCACCTGTTCTCCCTGGAGTACCTCCTCCAGGAGCTTCCGGATTAGCGTCGTCTTCCCGGCACCTAAAAATCCTGATATAATATCAATTTTTGTCATTTCTGTCCCTTCTTTATGTAAATATAAATTTAATTTACAAAATTATACTATTTGATCACA
>JAJPYU010000200.1 GCA_021204765.1 Clostridiales bacterium | reverse complement strand
ACACAAGAAAAGCCCCCGACTGGCAGACTTTCAGTCGAGGGCCATCATTTTAAATAATATTACCGTGCATCACCGACATTCAATGTGCCTTCCTGCACTTCTTTCCAGAGCTCGTCAGCGGTCTCCTTCCACTGGTCAGCGTAAGGGATGGTCTTGGAGGTCAGCTCCTCCACAGTCTCCTCAGCCTGCATATCAGTGGAGTGGGCACCGGTGGCGTGGACCATCTCCTGGATGCGCTCAGGATTCTCCAGCATGGGGCAGGGGCGGAACATGTTGTCATTGAAAGGCATGTTGTCATGGTAGGCCATAAACAGGGGCTGCTGTAAGCACTCCAGGAAGGACTTCTCACGGATATTGGCTCCTGAGTAGTGGATGAAGACGCAGGGCTCCACGTCACCGTTGGCGTTGATATGGAGGTAATTCTTGCCGCCGGCAATGCATCCGCCGACAAACTGGGCGTCATTCTGGAAGTCCATGGTGAACAGCTTGATCGGGCAGTACTGGCTGCGGACATAGCGCACCCTCTTTACCATGTACTCTCTCTGCTCCGGGGTCAGCAGGAGGTCTGTGCTGGCGTCCTTTCCCACTGGCATATAGTGGAAGAACCATGCCATGATGGCTCCCTTGTCCACCAGCATCTGCAGGAACTCATCGGAGGTGACGGTCTTGTAATTCACGCTGGTGTAGCAGATGGAGAGACCGTAGATCAGGCCGTACTCCTTCATCAGATCCATTGCGTGCATGACCTTGTCAAATACACCCTGGCCCCTGCGGCTGTCGTTGGCCTCCTCGAATCCCTCCAGGGAGAGGGCAAATGAAATATTTCCCAGCTCCTGGACTTTCCTGCAGAAAGCATCGTCGATGAGGGTGCCGTTGGTGAAAAGGTGGAAAGCGCAGTCATTGTGCTTCTCCGCCAGCCAGAGGATGTCATTTTTCCTCACCATGGGCTCGCCGCCGGTCATGATGAAGAAATGGATGCCCAGCTCCTTGGCTTCGGTGATGATGCGGTCCAGCTCCTCATTTGTCAGGTTCATATTGTGGCCGTACTCGGCAGCCCAGCAGCCGGTGCAGCGCAGGTTGCAGGCGCTGGTGGGATCCATTAAGATGACCCAGGGCACGTTGCAGCCGTACTTCTCGCGGTTTTCCTTTACCTTCTTGAATCCGGTAAGCCCGGCCTCAAAGCCCAGGTTTAAGACATGGGTCTTTACCAGGTTAGGATGCAGCTTATCGAAGGCATCATATATCTGCTGAGTCCAGTTGTTCTCGGGATCTGAAAGGACTTCATCGGCTTTCTCCCAGAACTTGTCGGGGAAATTCTTGCCGGCGATCTTCCTAGCCATGTGCATCAGCTTAACCAGGTTCTCCTCTTTATTTTTATTGATGTACTTGTACACTCCGTTGAATGCGACCTCAAAGGATTTGCGGGCCGCGGCATGCTTTAAATCTGCCATTTCTCTCTCCTCCTAAAGTATGTTGCTATGATTAAATGGTATCTTTATAATTGGTATAACCCTTCTTCACGAAGTGTTTCCCCTTCCAGAGCTCCTCGGCGTGAGGCGCCCACTCTGCTGCATAGGGCTCGCATTTCGCGGTCAGATGCTCCACGCTCTCCGGGGACTGGAGATCTGTGGAGTGGGCTCCGGTCTCCTCCACCATGGCTTTGAGCTTCTCAGGATTCTCCAGCATGGGGCAGGGACGAAGGTGATTATTATTGAAAGGCTGGTTGTCACGGTAAGCCTTAAAAAGTGGCTGCTGCAGGCATTCCAGCAGGGTGTTCGTGCGGATATTCGCGCCGGAATAATGGATGAACACGCAGGGCTCGGCGTCGCCGTTGGCATTTATATGGAAATAATTCCGTCCGCCGGCAATGCAGCCTCCCACGAACTCGCCGTCATTCTGGAAGTCAAGGAGCATGATCTCCTTGCCGCCCTCAAAGCCCCTGACCTCGCGGATACGGTTGTGGATGTACTCCCGCTGCTCCATAGTGGGCATCAGCTCCACGTCGGCCTCATTCCCCACAGGCATATAGTGGAAATACCAGGCGTAGCGGCAGCCATGCTCTATCATCAGATCATAGAAAGCATCTGAGGTGACGGCGTCCATATTCGCCCTGGTGTAGCAGACAGATGTGCCGAAGAAAAGTCCATATTTCCTCATCAGATCCATGGCGTCAAGGACTTTCTGGAAAATGCCCTCGCCGCGGCGTCCGTCGTTGGCGTCCTCAAATCCTTCCAGGGAAAGTGAGAATGAGAAGTTTCCAAGCTTCCGGCACTCCTCACAGAACTCCTCATCGATCAGGGTACCATTGGTAAAGCTGTGGAACTCACAGTCGTTATGCTTTTTCGCAAGCTTAAGTAAATCTTTCTTTCTGACTAAGGGCTCACCGCCGGTAAACATGTAGAAATACACTCCCAGCTCCTTGCCCTGGGTGATGATGGAATCCATCTCATCGTAAGTGAGGTTCAGCTTGTGGCCGTACTCGGCGGCCCAGCATCCGGTGCAGTGCAGATTGCAGGCGCTGGTGGGATCCATAAGGATCAGCCAGGGGATATTGCAATCGTACTCCTTTCTCTTCTCCCTTATTACTTTTGTGCCGTAAAAAGCAGCCTCGAATCCCAGATTGAGCGCTGTCATCTTCGCCACATGGGGATCCAGCTCATCCAGCATGCGGTTGACGAATTTCATCCACTTGCTGTCAGGATCCTCGATCATCCTGCGGGCGTTCTCATATGCCTCAGCCTTGAAATTGTCGCCCATGAATCTCTGGGCCAGGTCAACGATCTGGAGCAGGCCTTTCTGCCGGTCCTTGTTCAGCCTTCGAAGAGCCACGTCAATGGCGGTGCTGAAAGCTTTTCTCTGCATGGTGTGTGATAAACTAGCCACGGTATCTCTCTCCTTTCGCATTCAAGAAATTATATGGAAAGTCTCCCGGCTCGTAGAGCAGTTCGACATAATTGGCTGTCCGATATACGCTTAAACCAACTATTTGTTAAAAAATAACTATCCGTTGAAAACTAACATTGTATTGGTTTTCCGAAACGTGTTAAAGATTGTCCAGATGTTTTTTCTCCAACACATGTTGCATTTTCAACTGATGTATATTATAATTACTACCAGAACTTAATCAACCATCAATTTTTTTATGAATGTAATTTATCCGACATACGAAAAAAAATTGTAGGAGAAGCGACAAAGATAACTGCCATTGTCCGGGTCTTAACCACGGAGTTTTTTCCGCTGCAGTAACAGGCCCGACGGCTTAGATAAGGAGGCACAAAATGGCTACCGACCGCAGGACAAAATACACGAAATCCGTCATCCGTCAGGCTCTCTTTGACCTGATGCAGGACAAGCCTATCAATAAAATTACCGTCACCGACATCTGCAAGGCGGCGGACATCAACAGGAGCACCTTCTACTCCTACTACGAGGATGTCTACGCCCTGTTGACCTCAATACAGAACGAGCTCTTTGAAAATGTGGTCTTTACCTTGAGCAAGGAGAACTGGTTTGATGATCTGCTTAAACTGGTGGATGAGAACAGGGATCTCTGCCAGGTCCTCATGGGACCCCACGGGGACTCCTCTTTTGTGAGACAGCTGATATATCTGGGATATGAGAACAGCATGAAGCTGTGGAAACGGATGTACCCCAAAGCCTCACCGGAGCTTTTGGACTACTTCTACGCCTACATGTCCTCCGGAGTCATAGGCGTCATGGAGAACTGGATCTGCAGCGACTACGAGCTGGGCATCGAGGAGGTGGGCCGCATACTCATGGGCATCTCCAGGGAAGGGCTGCACTATCTTTCGAGCGTCCAGGCCGGGACGGAGGAGGAGATAATCCAGGAGCCCCAGCCGGCGCTGGTAGACCTGTAAGAAGAGTAAGTAAGGGGCCTGCTTAGCAGGCCCCTTACTTACTCTTCTTCCTCGGCCTCTAAGGCCGCTACTGCTTCGTTGAGCATGTTTATGAAATTCTCCTCCCCCATCTTCTCGAAATGCTCCGAGGCGGCCTCGAGCCTGTCAAAAAAGCTCATGGGGCGCTCGCCCTCTACGCTGTCGCAACCCGCAGCTGCGGCACAGCTGCTGCAGTCATGCGTGCAGTCCTCAGGAATGTAATCTGCCATGTGTAAATCTCCTTTCCAAACTTTGCTTCCCCAATGTTTCCAGCTAAGTATACACCAGTCCGGCTGATTTTGCTATAAATAAATTATGATATTTATTATCACTTTGCTGCAAAAATAAATGGGCCTGCGAGCTGCCAAAGAGTAAATCGCAGGCCATTTTATTACTTATCGTCTGTATCCAGCAGCTCCACTATCTCCTCCAGGCAGTTGATGCGGAGAACTGGCGCATCCACCTCCCCGAAGCCGTAGGCAGCGTAGATAAATGGAACCTCCGCTTCCTGACAGGCCTCGTAATCTCCGGTGGTGTCGCCCACGTACCAGCACTGGCCGATGCCATTGCGTTCAATCATGAGCTTTATATTATCCGCCTTACCGTGGAGGTTGTCACCGTAATTGATGAAATCATCCACTTGCCCCCGGAGGCCAAAGTGATCCATGAAGGCCTCGGCGTAACCGGCCTGGGCGTTGGTGACTATACCCACCATGTAGCCCATCTCGTGGAGATCCTCGAAGACATCCGCCACGTCTCCCAAAAGGCCGCCTCCGTTCTCCCGGAGATAATCATTCTCATACTGCTCCATTACGGCCAGGATCTCCAATCCCTTCTCACGCGGCATATCCGGGAAGTAGAACTCGGCGAACTTGTCCATGGTCTTTCCCACCAGGTTCGCCATGTCCTCCCTTTTTACATTTACGTCTTCTATTCCCTGCTTTGAGAGGCTCTCATTCCAGGAGATGACGATATTATCCAGTGCATCCCAGAGAGTCCCGTCCATGTCAAATATTACAGCTTTCTTTTCAGGCTTCATCGATGGCTCTCCCTATATCGTGGCGCATGTACTTGTTGTCGAAATCTATCCACTCGGTGGCCGCATAGGCGTTGGCCCTGGCCTCTTTTAATGTGGCTCCCTTGGCGGTGACCCCCAGGACCCGGCCGCCATTTGTGAGGAACTTCCCATCCTCTCCCAGCTTCGTTCCGGCATGGAAGCAGTAATATCCGTCCCTGTCATCGAAATTCGAAAGACCTCTGATCTCTTTGCCCTTCTCGTAGGAGACGGGATAGCCGTCACTGGCCAGGACCACGCATACCGCCGCGTTGTCCTCAAATTCCAGATTAATCTGATCCAAAGTGCCGTCAATGCAGGCCTCCATGACGTCGATAATATCGTTTTTCATCCGGGGCAGCACCACCTGGGCCTCCGGGTCGCCAAAGCGGGCGTTGTATTCCAGCACCTTCGGACCGTCCTCAGTGATCATCAGTCCGAAGAAGATGACTCCCTTAAATGTCCTGCCCTCCGCTGCCATGGCGTCAACTGTAGGCTGGAAAATATATTTCTGGCAGAAATCATTCACTTCCTCAGTGTAGAAAGGGCTGGGTGAAAATGTCCCCATGCCTCCGGTATTAAGACCCTGATCTCCGTCCTGCGCTCTCTTGTGATCCTGGGCCGAGGACATGATCTTCACCGTCCTGCCGTCCACGAAGGAGAGGACGGACACCTCACGGCCTGTCATGAACTCCTCGATGACCATCTCATCCCCGGCGGAGCCGAACTTCTTATCCTGCATTATCTGCTGCACGCCGGCCTTCGCCTCCTCTAATGTGTTGCAGATAAGGACGCCCTTTCCCAGCGCCAGGCCGTCAGCCTTAAGGACTATGGGCATCTTCGCCGTCTCAAGATAGGCCAGGGCCGCATCCGGGTCGGTGAAATTCTCATAGGCCGCCGTGGGGATATTGTACTTCTTCATCAGATCCTTGGAAAAGGCTTTGGAGCCTTCAAGTATAGCCGCATTCTTCCTGGGGCCGAAGACTCGCAGTCCCCGCTCCTCGAATACATCCACAATGCCTCCCACAAGGGGATCGTCCATGCCTACGATGGTAAGATCGATGGCGTGCCCTTCGGCAAAATCCGCCAGCTTCTCAAACTCCATGGCTCCGATGGGGACGCACTCAGCTATGGTGCCTATACCCGCGTTGCCCGGGGCGCAGTAGATCTTCTCAGCCTTCGCACTCTTTGCTACACTCATGGCTATGGCGTGCTCGCGGCCGCCGCTGCCGACTATCAAGATCTTCATAAAACTTTTCCTCCTTCTGCCATTTCATAGAACAACGATTTTATTTTTTCAGAGAAAGTCTGATTCTGTTAATCTCCTCAGCAGCATTTACTCCACGGCTGTTATAATATTCAAGCTTTTCCTCTCTCGTCATATCCTTTGTCCGCTCATAATTTCTCTCACGAATCTTATGAATATCTTCAATCGTAAAATCCGGGCTTATATATGCAATGCTCATAAAATCAGTCCTCCTCACTCTCTAACAAAACTGAGGGATTAAGAATCTCAATGTCTCTATATCCCTCCAAATCTGTAATGGCTCTGACTCCCCTGATGGTCTTAATATTTACAATGTGCTTAAAATTCCAGGAAATAATACAATCGCAATCATTCACTACTGCGGCTGCAATATGCTGGCAATCGTCAAAACTCTTGGGTCTCAAAATCCCCATATCAACAATTTTTTGTGCCAAATCCAAGACCTCATCAGTTACAATTAAAGTAGTATAGTCTATCCTTGCAAGAAAATCATACAGGGATTTCCTTTTTGGTTCAGGGCATTGTTCCACTTCATCAAGCGTCACCTTAGACAAATACACCTCGTATACCCCTTCTTCAAACATCTTCCAGAGATCCAACGTGTCCTTCATCCTGTCGGGTGCATCATCCTGCTGCAGATAACTGATCACTGATGTGTCCAAATACACTTTAAGCTTTCTCATACATACCTCCCGCCGCATCTATATTACATATTGTAATGCAAACGCATGAAAAATAAAAGT
>JAJPYU010000285.1 GCA_021204765.1 Clostridiales bacterium | reverse complement strand
CAGGCACTCCGCTGCTGGTGCGGGAAGAACGAGTAAATTGTGCCAAAACAGCACCCGCCTCGCCGCAGGCGACTTTAAATGCGGGTGCTGTCGTTGCATTTCAGGCATCAGCTGGCTGATGTCTGAAATGTAACGAAAAAGGGAGACATACAGTATGTGGACTGCAGATAAGTGGAAAGACTATGAAGTATTGGACTGTTCAGGCGGGGAAAAGCTTGAGCGGTGGGGAGACTATATCCTGGTGAGGCCGGACCCCCAGGTGATCTGGGATACCCCGCGCGGCGATAAGGGATGGAAGCACCCCAACGCCCATTATCACAGGAGCTCCAAAGGCGGCGGTGAGTGGGAATTCTTCAATCTGCCCCGGCAGTGGGATATCAGATATGAAAGTCTCGGACTGACCTTCCACTTAAAACCCTTTAAATTCAAACACACGGGAGTATTCCCTGAACAGGCAGTAAACTGGGAGTGGATGTATGAGAAAATCTCCGAGAGCATGAAAACATCGACTCGGACATATAAACGGGCAAAGGTCCTGAACCTCTTCGCTTACACCGGCGGCGCAACCGTCGCAGCGGCGAAAGCCGGCGCATCCGTCACCCACGTGGACGCCTCCAAAGGCATGGTCACCTGGGCGAAGGAAAATGCCGCCTCCTCCGGCCTGGCAGACGCACCCATCCGCTGGCTGGTGGACGACTGCGTTAAATTCGTAGAACGTGAGATCCGCCGCGGCAATCACTACGACGCCATCATCATGGACCCGCCATCCTACGGCCGCGGCCCCAAAGGAGAGATCTGGAAGATCGAGGACGCCATACATCCCCTGATCCGCTCCTGCGCAAAGCTCCTCTCCGACGAGCCTCTCTTCTTCCTGATCAACTCCTACACCACCGGCCTCCAGCCTGCGGTGCTGACATATTTATTAAGTACAGAACTAAAAAATTTCCACACAAAAATCAAAGCAGACGAAATCGGCCTCCCAGTCACCTCCACAGGACTTATATTACCATGTGGAGCCTCCTGCCGCTGTGAATTTTAAAATATATTTTCGCTGATTATCACAAAGTAAATATTGAAACATGCGCATGCCGGCCCGTCAGGGCAAGCAGATTTTTCTCTCCTATGGAGCATATGGCTCAATCCATGTAAATGCTTTCACAACGTAGATGGGGTCTGTGTAAGATATCCACACAACGTAAACGGGTCTGCATTAGATAAGCTTGATTTCACAAATCATTCAGCTGATTTGTGAAATCCCCCTAGCTTATCTTATGCAGACCCTTAGGTAACCTTAAAATATCTTACACAGACCCCTCGATAAACTTTTCATTTCTTGAGTCCTTTTTTATACTCCATCGGGCTCACAGAATAAATCTGCTTAAAGGCATCCACAAAGCGCCGCACATTATTATACCCCACCTTCTCCCCGATCTCATAAGTCTTGTAGTCCGTCTCCTGCAGCAGCCGCAGCGCCTCCTCCATCCTGATGGACGTCAGGTAAGCCTTGTAATTCTGCCCGGTCTCCTTCTTGAACATGGCACTGAAATAATTCTGGCTGACGCAGGCCACGCTGGCCAGCTCCTTTATGGACAGATCCTCGTTATAGTGATCCCTGATATACTTCTTCACATCCTCAATGAGCACTTTTTCCTGGGAGCGTCCTTTGATGTATATCCTGTCGATCAGGTCCCTGTAATGCTCATGTATGCACTTTTTCAGGGCCGCCATGGTGTGCTGCTGCTCCACCTTAGCCTGCAGCTCATCCTGCATATCATAGAAATCCACATCCAGCAGATGATACTGGTTCAGCATGGATCCCAGGTCACCGGTGAAATGCATGGTCCGCATGACTACCGCGTTCCAGTTCGCGTAGTGCAGGGCCTCGATATCATCCATCACCATATCTACTTTTTCCAGTGCTGTCTCATCTTTCACGATAATACTGCGGAAGGCCTGATCCACGTCCGCCTTGTAATCCTCAAAAGAAACATTGTAATCCCGGTGGATATTCGCAAAGTCAGTGATCCTGGTCTCCTCGAAATGATAAAGCCCGAACGCAATTATGGCCTCCTTATAGGACTGCAGCATATCTGAGGGCTGAGCCGCCACGGTACCGATACCCACACAGAGCCCCACGGAACAGTCATTCTCCACCTGCTGTATGATTGGATCCACATATTTATCTATAAAAACTTTCCTGACGCTCTTCGGGAAAACCCCCATGATATGCAGGGCATCCTTGTCCTTTTTCACCACGAAACCGATATTTTTATCCCCGAAAGCCTCACCCAGACGGTTGAATACGGAAAACCTGGTCAGATTGAACTCCCCGAAGGACTGTTCATCCATCCTGGCCGCCTCATCGGGACGGATCCCGGCGCAGATCCCCACATAGAAACAGCCCCTGACATCAATATTCTGTTCCTGAAAAACCTGATAGAGATCCTCATTCTCAAAATTTCTTCCATTATTAATGTCTTCAAAAAGCTTGCGGAACTCATCCGGCTCCGGTTTGAAGATGTCCACCACGGTCTGCGCTTCAAGGATCTTAATAGCCTTTTTGACAGCCTCCTCCAGCTCCTTCGCCCCCACAGGCTTTAAGAGATAGTCCACCGCACCGTCTTTTAAGGCCTCCTGCACATAGGAAAACTCCTGGTATCCGCTGACAAAAATAAACCTGGCCTTACCCTTGCGCTCATTGTTCCATCTCAGGACCTCAAGTCCGGTGATATAGGGAATGCGGATATCCGTCAGCACGATATCCGGTTCCAGATACTCAATACTCTTCTTTAACTGCTCACCGTTGTATGCTTCCCCAACAATCTCAACACCGAAAGCTTCCCAGTCGATAAGCTTTTTCAGTCCCTTGACGATCAGTCTCTCATCATCCGCAATGATCAGTTTCCACATCTTTACAGTTCCTCCCAGATTGGCAATTTATATGTAACTATAGTACCCATTCCCAACTTGCTCTGCATGGTAAAACCGTATTCCATTCCGCAGTTCAGCTTTATCCTGTCATAGACATTTTTCATGCCGACACCGTCAGCCATACCGTCCGGTCCCACTGGATCTATCACCCCAATCTCATGATTTTCAAGGCTTTCAACGAAGGCCTGCAGCTCCTCCCCCGGAATGCCGACGCCGTCATCCATTACCACTATCTCCAGATAATCTTCCTTCCGTTCCACACGGATGGCCACTGACCCGCGGCCTTCCTTCTCCGCCAGCCCGTGGCGGACTGCATTCTCCACTGCCGGCTGCAGCAGCAGCCTGGGGATCGCCAGCACCCCATCCTCATCCGACATATATATCATCAGGGAGATCCTGTCTTCATAGCGGGTGCGCATCAGCACAAAATACTCCCTGATCGCATTCATCTCATCTCTCAGATATACCCGGTCAGACTGGGTTCCCATAACATATCTCAGCTGCTTTGCCAGGCTCTCCAGCAGAGTCGCCGTCTTCCCGTCGCCCTGATCCAGGGCGGTCATACGGATCACATCCAGGGAATTATAAAGGTAATGAGGGCGTATCTGCATCTTTAAGGCATTAAGCTCAGCGTCCTTTTTGCAGATCTCAGCCACATAGACCTGATTAATGTAATCCTCCAGACTCTCGGCCATGTTATTGAAGCCCTCGGCCACATACTCCATCTCGTCTCCGGTCTTTAAATCCACCCGGACATCCAGATTCCCGCCTTCCACCTGCTCCATGGCTTCCTTCAGCCTCCGTGTCGGCTCGCTCATACGGATGGAAAAAGCCAGGTAAATGATCAGCAGGAACGCCGCCGCGAAACAGAGGATAACGATAAGCGCCATGCAGCTCCTGAAAAATGTCCCCATGATGTCATCATTGTCCATCACCAGAACCGCATAAGTGTCAGTTCCGGCAATATTCTCATAAAATACCCACTGAGAGCCCACCTGTTCATACCCGCTGCTGCCGTCAAGCAGGTAATCGCAGAATTCCAGCGGGTGGCTGGCATTCAGATAATCGTCCGCCGACTCACTGTAGAGATAATGGGCGTCGCCTGTACTATAGACGTATATCTGTCCCTGGCTGAGTCCCGAATCCGCTATAATATCCCGGATCACATCCACATTGATGTCTGCAAAGAGAGTCGCCAGCGGACTGCTGCAGGCCGTCCCCACAGTGGAGACATCCATGTAGTTGCGCACCAGCGTGAAGACATAGTCATCGGAATTCAGGCATATCGTGTCCTCGGGGAGAGTGCCCAGCATCTTTAAGTCTGTCAGGGAATCTCCTTCTCCGAAAATGTCCATGGCGGTGTGATCCGCGGCGTCATTTCGCAGAGTCTTATTCTGGCTGTAGTAGAGGCTGAAAATTTCTCCTTTTGTATCCACCATCCTGATAGATGAAATATAATCGCTCTGGGAGAGTATGTAGCGGAGAAGCTCCTGTATTTCCAATCCTCTGTCAGTAGCGTTTAATGAGTCATCGGTTAAGACATCCGTAAATGTGTCGGAGCCGTTGTACTGATAATCATAAATCACACCCATGGCATTATCTACGCTGTCCAATACACCGCCCACCCGTCTGGCCACATAGCCTGTCATATTGTCATAGGAAGCAGTCATGTCGTCACGGATCATCCCGCTGTAACGGTAAAAGAAAAACAGGCTCATGAGCAGCAGAGGCACCAGTCCGAAAGCCACGAAAGATATGGTCATCTTTGAAAAAGTAGTCCTGAACCGTTCCTTCTTCATGACGCAACTCCATCATCACCCTGCTCCCAGATCTGCTGGATATCCGCCATACCGTCCTTAGCAGGCACCGTTCCCGCCAGTATCTCCATGACTTCCTGCAGCATATTTCTCTCAAAATCCTCAGGCGTGTCCTCATTACCTATATATATGGAAACCCTCCCATCCGCATTTTCAAAGGATTCCCTCACGTCCACCGAAAACGAGTCATCCACATAGTCCAGATGCAGGCCTGTGAGCGGGAAAGTGCAGGAGGTCTCACAGACTCTGGTATACGCTTCATCAGAATAAAAATACTCCAGAAAAGTCATGGCCGCCTCATATTTTTCCTCATCCGCTGCGCAGCCCGCAGTGATCGACCAGAAAGTATCCAGATTATCCGTGGCGTATACCTTTCCTGACTCATCAGGCACATAGAACCATCCCAGCTCCATGTCCGGGTCTATCTCCTTTATCGCCGCCGCAGTCCAGGGTCCTGTATAGATCAGGGCCACATCTTCCTCGCTCATGCGGTAAGCCAGACTGGTATCCGTGGTAGTCAGCCAGTCATCATTTACATAACCTTCCGAAAAAAGTCCATACAGATGATCGATCATGGCCTCCGCCTCCGGGTCGGTCCATGATACCAGTCCCAGGCTGCAGTCTTTAAGCCAGTCCGGATCCGTACTAAGTATATCAGAATGGAAGAAATGATTGACCCAGTATTCCATATGCCACAGGTCAGAACCGCCCACTCCTATAGGCGTAATGCCGGCTTCCTTTAAAGTCTCACAGATATTTAAGAAATCATCGTAGGTCTCCGGCTCCGACAGATCATATTTTTCAAAGATATCTTTATTGTAAAGAACTCCCCAGGTGGACTCCACCGCGCCTACTCCGTACACTTTCCCGTCATAGGTATACACAGACGACACCAGGGAAGCAGCCTCATCGGAGATCTCTCCCAGAAGTCCGGCAGCCGCATAGGCCTCAGGAGTCTTCAGCTGTACAATATCTCCCAGCTCATCCCGGGCGACCTTTTTTGTCAGAATATCCTCGTAAACCCTGTTCTCATAGCTCACCTCATAATTTATCTTTATATCAGGATACTCAGACTCGAACTGTTCTATCACGGACTCTATGGCCAGATTCCACTGGGGATTCTGGAAAGCGTAGGTCAGATCCAGTTCGACAGGTTCATCCTCGGACTCAACCGGATCTTCAGGCTGATTGCTGTGATAAATATCTCGGAGCAGGCTGACGCAAACCACTACCAAAGCCACACAGATAATGATCAGAAGTATCCAGGCCTTTCCGGTCTGTACGAAATGTCTGCTTTTATCCTGCCGGTTTTCAGTATTTTTGTCAGTCATCTGTTCCCCACGCCTGCATAGATATGTATGATCATAATGATACTGAAATTATATAGATTATACCACTTTTGTCAAATAATAAACACACCTTTTCTTTCCGAATAAACAGCAGAGTACCTGCTGCGGGGGAGAAAAGCAACACTGTTTCATACTAAGCCGGTGAAATGTCTGCTGTGAAACTGAAAAATAATGTCAGATATTCCTCTTACAAAGATCTGCTATGCAGCACTTCTCGCAGTGGGGCGCGGTCCGCGCGGTGCAGACATCCCGTCCATGCATTACCAGCCGATGGCAGAAATCGCTGCCCTCCTCAGGCGGCACCAGCTCCCAGAGGGTCATCTCCACCTTCTTCGGCTCCTTTATCTGATCCACCAGCCCCATACGGTTGACCAGGCGGATGCAGTGGGTATCAGTGACTATGGCGGGCTTGCCGAAGACGTCCCCCATGATGAGATTCGCGCTTTTTCTGCCTACTCCCGGGAGAGCCAGCAGAGCTTTGAAATCGTCGGGGACATGCCCGCCATACTCATTTACGAGCACGCGCATACAGGCACTGATGTCCCGGGCCTTGCTGTGTCCCAGTCCGCAGGGCTTTACTATGGCCTCTATATCCTCAGGCTCAGCCGCTGCCAGCGCCTCGGGCGTGGGATACTTCGCATAGAGATCTCTCACCACCACATTTACCCGGGCGTCGGTACACTGGGCAGCCAGGCGAACGCTGACCAAAAGCTTCCAGGCATCGTCGTAATCCAGGGTGCAGTCCGCGTCAGGGTATTCTTTTTTCAGGCGGTCTATGATCGCGAGAGTTAATTCTTTTTTTTCACTGAGTGCTTTTCCTGATAATTTCCTGACAGCCATAGTAATTATGTCTCCCATTGCTTGTTAGTACTATCTAT
>JAJPYU010000275.1 GCA_021204765.1 Clostridiales bacterium | reverse complement strand
AGCGGGAATAATATAGACATGTCAAACGTCATCGGAGGCATCAGGCGCACTGGCGAGGCAGCAGGCATCGACCCGGATAAATGCAGCTCCAAGGCTTTCCACCGCCTGTATTTAAGGACCCGCGAAGAGCTTTTAGCAGACATGCAGGTCATGGCAGACGGGATTTATCAGGAAATGTTGAAATCTGAAGAAGAAAAAATAGAGAGCCTCCGGGATAAGTATGATCAGTCCCCGGTTTAACTATGTAAAGAATGCTATTGCCGCCGGTGGGTAAAGATGGCGCTTTCCCGGATGCTGAGTATGGAAAGTACAGGCTTGCATACGTCAGACTGATGTATTTGCCTGCTAAAGCAGAAAAGTTATGGGGGAGATAGAGAACTTTACACAAATTTTACATTTCACCCCTTTTGGATTTTACATATATGCTGTATTATGTAAAAACTGTTAGAAGTTTATGTAACGATTGTAAAGTCGAAAGGAGTAGTAATGAGTATATTTTCAGTCCTGACGCTCATCGGAGGCCTGTGCCTCTTCCTCTTCGGAATGAACGTCATGGGAGAGGGCCTGGTGAAGGTCTCCGGCAGCAAGCTGGACAGTATTTTGGAACGTCTGACATCTAACCGCTTCAAGGCGGTCATCCTGGGCACGGCGGTGACGGCTGTGATCCAGAGCTCATCGGCGACAACTGTCATGGTCGTCGGTTTCGTCAATTCGGGTATCATGAAGCTGACCCAGGCTGTGGGCGTCATCATGGGTGCCAATATCGGTACCACAGTCACATCCTGGCTGCTTTCCCTGACCGGTATCTCCGGCAGCGGAGTAGTCGTCTCCATGTTCAAGCCATCATCATTTTCACCCATACTGGCAGTCATCGGTATTATCATGTACATGTCCGCCGGTGAGAATGTGAGAAAAAAGGATATAGGAAGCATTTTGCTGGGATTCGCCGTGCTGATGTTCGGCATGTCCACCATGAGCAGTTCCGTGGAGCCTCTGACACAGAGTGAGAGATTCACCAGCATCCTTCTCATGTTCTCGAACCCGGTGCTGGGTGTCCTGGCAGGCACGGCCTTAACGGCTGTGATCCAGAGCTCATCGGCCTCCGTCGGTATACTGCAGGCCCTGTGTCTTACGGGTGTCGTCCCCTACAGCGCTGCCCTTCCCATTATCATGGGACAGAATATCGGTACCTGCGTCACGGCTATCATTTCCTCCGTCGGCGGCGGCAAGAATGCCAAGAGGACGGCCATGATGCACCTGTATTTCAACCTGATAAGTACCGTGGTCTTCCTGGCGCTGTTCTACACGATAAATCATTTCGTACATTTCGCCTTCCTGGGAAATGCCGCCACAGCGGCAGGTATCGCCGTCATCCACAGCCTGTTTAATATCGGGGCCTGTGTGGTCTGGTTCCCCTTCGCCAACTTCCTGGTCAGGCTGGCTACGGTCACCATCCCCGAGAAGAAAGGAGAGGACGAGAAGTCCGAGAAGCCCGGCGAGCTGGCTGTGCTGGATGACCGTTTCCTGGAGAAGCCCGGTTACGCCGTGCAGATAAGCAAGGCTACCGCAGTGAGAATGGCAGAGCTTACCCGCACCTGCGTGGAGATGGCCATAGACCTGGTGAGACATTACAGTAAGGATACCGCAGACCAGATCATGGCTCTGGAGGATAAGGTGGACCACTACAACGTGGCTTTAAGTGCCTATCTGATGAAGATCAGCAATAAGTACCTCTGGGCAAATGATTCCAAACAGGTTTCCATCATGCTCCAGTGTGTGCGGGATTTCGAGCGGATCTCGGATCACGCAACCAATATAAAGTACTCCATGGATGATCTGCAGGAGGCGGACGGCCGTATCACCAGCGGCGGCATGAAGGAGCTGATGGTGTATGCCAGGGCTGTCCAGGATATACTGGACCTGACTATCAGGGCCTTTAAGGATAATGACTTAAAAGAGGCGAGAAATATCGAGCCTTTCGAGTCAGTCATTGACTCTTTAAGCATTGAGATGAAGCAGCGGCATGTGGACAGGCTGCGCAGAGGTAAATGCACACTGGAGGCCGGAATGATACTGGAGGATATCATAACTGATCTGGAACGCATGTCCGATCACTGCTCCAATATAGGTGTCTGTATGCTGAGGATCAGCAGCGGTGACAACGCCGACACCCAGCTTATTATGGATCAGATAGTTGCAAAGAACGACGACTGGTTCCGGGGAGAGTACAGCAAGGCCTATGAGAAGTACGTCCTGCCTACACGGAAGATCCAGGAGACGGATGACGAGACCACGGCCCTGCCGGACAGCCAGGCTGCAGTGGAAGAAAAGCCGAAGCTTCCTAAGGTGAAGAAGAAGAAGCCCAGGAAGGAAAAGGCCGTGGAGGGACAGGCATAAATGGCACTTATATATATAGTAGAAGATGACAGCAGCATTCGGGAGATTGAGACCATCGCGTTAAAGAACAGCAACTACATGGTCTGCGCTTTCGAGAATGCCAGGGTTTTTTTTAAGAAGATGGATGAGATAGTCCCGGATCTGGTGCTCCTTGATATCATGCTGCCGGATATAAATGGTTACGATATCCTAAAGAAGCTGAGAAGCGACCAGACCACAAAGCGCATCCCGGTCATAATGGTGACGGCCAAGACCACTGAGATGGACATGATCCGGGGTCTGGACGAGGGCGCCGATGATTACATCAAAAAGCCTTTCTCCGTCATGGAGCTGATCACCAGGGTGAAAGTGCTCCTCAGACGCACTGAGGTCAGTGAGCCTAAGATGTTGAAGCTCGGCGAGATAACTATGGATCACGACAGGCATTCCGTGTATGTGGGGGACAGGCAGCTGGAGCTGACTTTCAAGGAGAGTATGAGCTGCTCAAATATCTCATGACGAATCCGGGAGTGGTGCTCTCCAGGGAGTCTATCATGCTGACGGTCTGGGGCACTGAGTTCGAGGGCGAGTCCCGGACAGTGGATATGCATATCAAGACCCTGCGGCAAAAGCTGGGCAGCGAGAGCGGAAGAATACGCACGGTACGAAACGTAGGGTACGTGATCGAATAAGACGGTTACTGTGATGCGGATAATGCAAGAAAAGAAGGCATCAGTCAAGCTTGCTTGTAAGGATGCCTTTTTTCCTTGCATGGCCTGCGAAGCAGGGTAACCTCAACGAACATGAGTAGTCTTAGCTCCGCAAGGAGCGAGAAAGCCTGCAAAGCAGGCGAGAGTACGAATGATCGTTGAGGTCCGCATCAACTAAAATGAAGGGAAGCTTGCGATACATGAAGCAGAAGATAAATCTCCGTCTCATCGGTATGTCTGTGGTGGTGGTCATAGTCACTATGATATGCACCACCTTCGTTTTTTATGGGCTTTTCCGCAAACAGGTGAGAAATGATCTGAAAATAAATGCCGAGATACTCCAGGCAGCCAACATTTTCGGAAGCTATGAGTCCGGGCCGGGAGAGAAAGGTGCCCTGGCGTCACTGGCAGAGGGATTCGATGACGCTGAGACCCTGAGGGTCACATGGATAGCTGCTGACGGCACTGTGCTCTACGACAATGACGCGGATACGTCCGAGATGGTGAATCATTCCGACAGGCCGGAGTTCATCTCAGCCGTGGAGACCGGCGAGGGTGAGGCTGTCCGCCGCTCTGACACTATGGATAAGAACACTTTCTATTATGCAGTGCTCATGGATGACGGTACAGTGCTGAGACTGGCATCCGATGTCAGCAGCATTTTATCTGTCCTGCTCTCGACATTGCCTCTGATGCTGGTCATAGTGGCGGCCATCATTATCATCAGTGCTCTCATTGCCCACATGTTGACAAAAAAGCTTCTTGCGCCAATAGAGACCCTGGCGGAGAATATCGAAGACACAGCCCACATGCCGGTGTACAAGGAGATGGTACCCTTTGTAAATACAATTCGCTCCCAGCACGAGGACATACTCTCGGCGGCCAGAGTGAGGCAGGATTTCACTGCAAATGTGACCCATGAGCTAAAGACCCCGCTCACTGCCATTTCAGGCTATGCGGAGCTCATTGAAAATCATATGGTGGAGCCGGAGCAGGAGACTCATTTTGCGGAACAGATCAGGAAAAATGCCGACCGGCTGGTCTCCCTGATAAATGATATCATCCGTCTCTCTGAGCTGGACAGCGGCAGCGAGGAGCGTTTCGTTTACGAGCAGCTGGATCTGTATGAGACAGTTGAGAGCTGTGAGCCTCTCCTGAAAGTCAGCGCCGTGAAGAAAAATGTGCACATCACCTTTGAGGGAGAGTCCTGTCCCATGCGGGGAAACAGGAGCATGATAGCGGAGCTTGTGGAGAATCTCTGCCAGAATGCCATCCGCTATAATCACGACGGCGGAAATGTAAATGTGACTGTGAAGATGGAAGATGACAGACCCGTACTCACCGTGGCGGACACAGGTATCGGCATACCCAGGGATATGCAGGAAAGGGTCTTTGAGAGATTCTTCAGAGTGGATAAGAGCCGTTCCAAGGAGACCGGCGGTACCGGACTGGGACTGGCCATAGTGAAGCATATAGTGGAGCTCCACGACGCGGAGATTACCCTGGAAAGTGACGTAGGAGAGGGGACGACGATCAGGGTTAGATTCTAAAAGGAGGGTGCCCCGGCACCCTCCTTTTTACTCTAAGCTGCAGCTTTCGCAGTCCTCCATGTTCTTGAACAGCTCGGGATCGTAATCGATGCCGTTCTTATCGTAGTAGTCCTTCACGGCGGCTTTCACAGCTTCCTCCGCCAGGACGGAACAGTGGATCTTGTGGGCCGGAAGCCCGTCTAAGGCCTCCACGACGGCCCGGTTTGAGAGCTCCATGGCCTCGTCCACTTTCTTGCCTTTTATCATCTCCGTCGCCATGGAACTGGTGGCTATGGCGGAGCCGCAGCCGAAGGTGTTGAACTTGCAGTCGGTGATGACCTGGTTCTCATCTATCTTCAGGTACATTTTCATTATGTCGCCGCATTTGGCGTTCCCGACTTCTCCGACACCGTCGGCGTCATCGATTTTCCCTACATTCCTCGGATGCTGGAAATGATCCATTACTTTCTCACTATATAACATGTTCAATCACTCCTTTCTCCAAATCCTCCCAGACAGGGGACATATTTCTCAGGTATTCTATGATGCCGGGCAGCTCTTTTATTACATACTCGACTTCATCCATGGTGTTGTACTCCGACAGGGTCAGGCGCAGGGAACCGTGGGCGATCCAATGGGGAAGGCCTATTGCCAGCAGCACATGGGAGGGATCCAGTGATCCGGATGTGCAGGCCGAGCCGGAGGAGGCCTCAATGCCTTTCATATCAAGCATCAAAAGCAGAGACTCCCCTTCGACGCCCTCGAAGCAGAAGCTGACATTTCCCGGCAGCCGCTTCGTAGGATGACCGTTCAGGCGGGAATGGGGGATAGTGGATATCCCCTCGATCAGACGGTCGCGCATGGCAGAGACCTTCATCTCGTTTTCTTCCCTGTGGAAGAGGATGTCTTTTAATGCTGCCGCCATGCCGATGATGGCAGGGATATTCTCAGTACCGGCGCGCTTGCCGCGCTCCTGTGCGCCGCCCTCTATGATGTTGCTCAAAATAATGCCGCGGCGGGCATAAAGGCATCCGATGCCCTTGGGTCCGTGGAACTTGTGGGCGGACATGGAGAGCATGTCTATATTCTGCTCCTTTACATTAATGTCCAGATGACCCACAGCCTGGACGGCGTCTGTGTGGAAGAAGACTTTCTTCTCCCTGCAGATGGCTCCTATCTCGGCTATGGGCTGAATGCTGCCGATCTCGTTATTGGCGTACATCACTGTCACCAGGCAGGTGTCGTCGCGGATAGCCGCCTCCAGCTCGTCCAAACGGACCATGCCGTCCTCGTGTACATCCAGGTAAGTCACCTCGAAGCCCTCTTTCTCCATCTTCTTAAGGGTGTGGAGCACTGCGTGATGCTCGAAAGCCGTGGAGACGATATGCTTTTTGCCCCTTCTGGCACCCCAGCGGGCTGCGGATACGATAGCCTGATTGTCGGCCTCGCTGCCGCCGGAGGTGAAAATGATCTCGTGGGGGTCGGCACCGATGCACTCTGCGATGTCGGCTCTGGCCTGCTCCAGCTTCTCCTTAGCCAGTTGGCCGGTGGTATGGAGGCTGGAGGCATTTCCCCAGTCCTGTTCAAGTGCGGGGATCATGGCATCCAGGGCCGCCCGGCTCATGGCTGTGGTAGCCGCATTGTCAAAATATACTTGCATAAAGTTCACTCCTTGTCTCGGAAATGAAAACCTACTAAATAGGTATGTTTTCTTGCTCCGATGATAATATACCTACTATTTCCCTGTATGTCAATAGGATATAGGGGTTTTATATTCTTTTAATAACCTAATTTTTTGTAGGAAATTCCAGCAATCCGTGGTATCATCTTATTTGACCCCAACATCTGATGATAACAGGATCAAATAGACCCGGAATGGGTGCCTGCATCCGGTAAATGCAGAACGCAGCAGCTGCGTTTAAGAAATTTGAGGAGGAGCATTGAATTGATGAAAGAGATTTATGACAACATCTGCGCGGGCCGGGATCTGCGTGCCAACTTGATATCTTTAAAAAAGCTGCTGAAAGATGCTGAGAACAGGAAGCAGTTCAGGCTTATCTGCGGGGAGGAATATGATGTCATCATGAAATGCCTGGTGGACGCAGATCCCAAAGTGAGGAAGAATGCGGCTGCCGTTCTCGGACTTTTAAAGGCTCAGTCCGCCCTGGATGTACTCTATGATGCCTGGGAGGCAGAAGATACTCTTTTCGTGAGATCCGGGTATGTCGCTGCTATGGCTGCCCTGGATTGCAGCGAATATCTGGATGCTTTCAGGAAACGCCTTAAAGAGCTGGAAGCTTATGACGCCCGTGAAGATGAGGGTAAGCATGTGGCAGAGGAGATATCAGCCCTGCGCAGGCTGCTCTTAGATAAGGAAGGCATAGTAAAGCACAGGTTTACG
>JAJPYU010000289.1 GCA_021204765.1 Clostridiales bacterium | reverse complement strand
CTCTTCGGAAATACCTTTTTCCGGGATAATATCCGTCACCCGGGGCTCCCCCGTCGTGATGGTGCCGGTCTTGTCCAGGGCGACTATATCGACTTTTCCTGTCTCCTCCAGAGACACTGCCGTTTTAAATAGAATACCATTTTTGGCGGCTTTCCCATTTCCCACCATGATGGCCACCGGCGTGGCCAGACCCAGGGCGCAGGGGCAGGAGATCACCAGGACGGAGATGCCTCTGGCCAGGGCAAAGCCCGCATCCCGGCCCAGCAGCAGCCAGACCACTATGGCCACGACTGCGATCACCATAACGGTCGGCACAAATACTCCGGAGACCCTGTCGGCTATCCTGGATATGGGAGCTTTGGTGGCTGCCGCATCAGAGACCATTCGGATGATTTGGGAGAGGGTGGTATCCTCACCCACCCGGACAGCCCGGCAGGTCAGGACTCCGGACTGATTTATCGTAGCTGCGCTGACATTGTCACCGGCCGTCTTATCCACAGGGATGCTCTCCCCGGTCAGGGTGGATTCATTGACTGCGCTGGCGCCGTCAGTCACCACGCCGTCCACCGGGATATTCTCCCCGGGACGCACCACAAAGAGATCGCCGATATGTACCTGTTCCACAGGCACAGTGATTTCCTCATCTCCACGAAGAATAGTCGCAGTCTTCGGTGCCAGTTTCATCAGGCTCTTTAAGGCATCAGTGGTCCTTCCCTTTGAGTAGGACTCCAAAAGCTTTCCTATGGTGATCAGGGTCAGGATCATGGCGGAGGATTCGAAATACATGTCATTCATGTATCCCATGACTGCCGCCATGTCTCCTTCCATCTGGGCATTTGTCATGGCAAAGAGGGCGTAAGTGCTGTAGCCGAAAGCCGCAGAAGACCCCAGAGCCACCAGGGTATCCATATTGGGAGCGCCGTGGAACAGACCCTTATATCCGTTGATGAAAAACTTCTGGTTTATCACCATGACTGTGACGGTCAGCAGCAGTTCCAACAGCCCCATAGCCACATGATTTTCGGAGAAAAAGGCGGGCACCGGCCAGTTCCACATCATATGCCCCATGGAAAAGTACATAAGAACAAGCAGAAAGATCACGGAGGCGATGAGACGTTTCTTAAGCACCGGCGTCTCTTTGTCCTTTAATGACTCTTCCTGTTCCGGGAGGGACGCGGTATTCCCGGATCCGGCACTCCCCCTGACGGAAGCCCCATACCCGGCAGCCTCCACCGCCGCAATGATCTCCTCGGTGGAGGCTGTGCCTTCCACATTCATTGAATTGGTTAAAAGTGAGACCGAGCAGGACGCCACGCCTTCCACCTTCCCCACGGCTTTCTCTACGTGGGCGGCACAGGCGGCACAGCTCATACCGGTCACATTGTATTGTGCCATTGTATAGTATTCCTTTATTTTGTCCTCATGAAAGAAAAGAATTCCTGCCCGCTCACCGGTTCGGTGCTTATTGCGGCCATATTATATCATAAGCTGGTTTATTTGCAAATATGCAGCCATGATATTTGCGACAAACTATTATGTTGCTTTTATTTTTAACTGGTCTTAAAATGAGAGTTAAATATACTGGAGCTGTTGTTAAATCCGGAGGAAATTGTTTATGAAAATCCCGAAAAAAGATGCCCTGGCGTGGTTTAGTTTTTTTGCCTCCCTGCCGGAGGATGAGGAGCTCTCTCCCAGGCAGCTGGAGATCGCCTATGCCGTATTTGCCCAGATAGAGGATGCTGTGGAGGATGAACATGCGAGACTGATGAGTGAAATACCCGGCCTTAAAAGCCTGGATGGGCGCAGCTATTATGTGGGAGATGATGGGAAATTCCCGGTCGGCTGCAGATCCTGTCTTCTGGGCACCGGGCTCGGTTCAGTCCGTCGCACGAACAAATGCAATCTAAAATGTAAATTTTGCTACGATTACGAGGAGCTTGACTCCCAGCTGCCAATTGGTGAGGGGATGTGGTGGATAGGCGAGACCAAATTCCGCGAGGAAGACATTGACATTCTCCTCTCAATACAGAGGCATCCCACCGGGGTCTGCTATGTTTATCTTGAGCCTTTCATGGAGATAGAAAAATATTACCCTGTCATTGAGAAGTTCCACAAGGCCGGCATATATCAGCATCTGTACACCAACGGTACCCTGGCTGATGAGGAGAATCTGCGCCTTCTGGGAGAGGCGGGTCTTGACGAGCTGCGCTTTAATCTGGGCGCGACAGACTGTTCGGACCAGGTGATAGCCGCCATAGAGACTGCCAAAAGATATATTCCCCTTGCAGGGATCGAGACGCCCATGACGCCGGAATTTTTTGACAGGTTCATGGAGAAAAAGGACAGGATCCTGGCGACCGGGCTGGACTTCATCAACTGTGCGGAGCTGCACTTAAATGCCAACAATATTGCAAATTATGAGGGAGAGAATCTCTACATTTACAGGCATGGCTATATTTCACCTATTTTCAGCCGGAATCTGACACTTAAATTCATGAGGATCGCCGCTGAGGAGAGCTGGGACATCGCAGTCCATGACTGCTCTGACCGCACAAAATTCTGCAGGGGCTTAAACCTCAGGGCAAAGGAGGGCGGCTGGTTCGGCGCCAGCGATTACTGCTGCGAATTCGACGCTTTCCCCTACTGGGCTTTCCTGCCGGTGCTGGAGGATGAGAGTTTTAAATTCCTTGAAGAGGAGCCGATGCCCGAGGGATACAGGCTGGGAGATCTGGTGTTGTAAGGGTATGAAAAGCCGGCTTGACTTTTTATTTTTGCCGCCATATAATTGTTCTCGTTCAGCCGGTCATAGGCGAGGAAAGAGAGTTTATTTCACAATGCAGTCCGAAAACAAAATGGGCACCATGCCGGTGTCCAGGCTTCTGGTGGGCATGTCCATCCCTCTGATGGCATCCCTGCTTATCCAGTCACTGTACAACATAGTTGACGGTGTCTTTGTGGCCCGTTTAAGCGAGGACGCACTGACCGCCACCTCCCTGGCTTATCCCCTCCAGGTGGTAATGATCACTGTGTCCATAGGGACAGCCATCGGGGTAAATGCCGAGCTGTCAAGGCTGGTAGGCGAGAAAAATTATGATAAGGCTTCCAGTACGGCTGTAACCGGACTGATCCTGGGTGTCGTAAGCTCCCTGGTCTTTGTATTAATCGGAGCTTTTGGAGCATTTGCCATAGCCTCCGCCATGACTGAAGATGCGGAGATAGCCGATCTCTGCGGGCAATATCTTCATATTTGTCTCATGTTCGGCACAGGCATTTTCCTGGAGGCCACCTTCCAGCGATTCGTCCAGGCTACGGGGAAGACCATGTACAGCATGATAGCCATGGTCGTCGGGGCTGGAACCAATATCATTCTCGACCCCATCCTGATCTTCGGCTACTTCTGTTTCCCTGCCATGGGAGTACGGGGCGCTGCCGTGGCTACAGTCATAGGCCAGTGGCTGGCAGGACTTACAGGATTTCTCTTAAACACTTTCCTGAATCCTGAGGTGAAGCTTAAGTTTAAGCATTACAGATTGAGCATCAAACAGGTTGGCCGGATATATAAGGTGGGCCTGCCCACCATGGTCACCAACGGCCTGCCTGCTATCATGGTAGCTGTCATGAATGCCATACTGCTGCGTTACTCATCCACTGCAGTGGCTTTTTTCGGCGTGTATTACAAGCTGCAGAATTTCCTGCTTATGCCCATAAACGGCCTGGGCCAGGCCTGTCTGCCCATCATCTCCTTTAACCTGGGAACGCGAAACCGGGAGAGGATAAAGCAGGTCTTTAAATACAGCCTCCCGGCGGCAATTATTATTTCCCTTATAGCCACCGTGGTATTCGAGGCGATTCCCGGAGGGCTGCTTAAGATATTCTCCGCCGGAGATGAGATGTTGGCCATGGGAGTCCCGGCCCTGCGCATCATCTCCGTCACCTTTGTGCTGGCCTCAGTCACCATCGTGCTGGGCTACTCCATATCCGGCCTGGGAAACGGAGTCGTCATGATGATAGGCACCCTGATCCGCCAGCTGGTGTTGCTGATACCTGTTGCCCTCATCCTGTCAAAGCTCTTTGGACTGAGCGGTATCTGGTATGCTTTCTGGCCTGCGGAGGCAGTGGCAGTGATATTTATGATGATCGCATCGAAGCGGATACAGAAGAGGGCGCTGGTAGGTTTATGAAGCTCTGTGATATCGGCAGGCGGATAAAATGGTTATTCTAAATCTTATATTTTGCGGGGAGAACACGCAGCCGTAATTAGTGCAAAAATACCTGAAAGTATTTTATTGTTATTTACCCTCACAGTGTTATAGTTGTATTACTATAAGCTTTAAGGAGGGTTTACAATGATCAAAAACAAGATAACTGTTGATCCGGAAATGAAGGACGGCTACTGTGATGCGGATGGAAACTATTACCGTTCCGGATTCGGATTAAGTTACAGGAAAGATTGAAGATTTTAAGAGTAAGAGGAAACAGCTATAACGAGCGCTTTCTGAGACGCATCTCCCGGAAAACGCTCGTTTTATTTACAGGATCCGCAGAAGAAATATGCAGCCTTCGGCTTTTATTCCCTGACAAAGATCAGCTTAAAGACCCTTCTCACAAAGGGCTGTATGAAGAAGAGCTGGCTAAGATAGGCGAAAGGCAGGTTGAAGCATATCAGCCTCAGCCAGTTGGCGATCAGCGTGGAGATGCGGAATCCCTCATAATAGGGATAGTAGAACAGGGTGGCTAAAAAGCTCATGGCCGGCACCATCAGTCCCACAGTCGCGCAGATAATGGCGGCCTCGAAGAGGACCGGATTAGTCTGCCCGGGGTCAAAATTCCTGCAGGCCAGCTTAAAGGAGCAGGGGCTCCCCATAGTGCACTCCAGGGTGTAAGCGAAGCAGAACTCAATAAGGATCAGGGCTGGGACAGGCATCATCCTGCCGAACATGTACACACCGCCCTGGGCCTGGATGGCATGCCATACGGTGTCCGCACCGGTGGAGGCCATTAAGGAATTCCCATTTACCACATACAGGCTGTAGAATACGTAAGCATTGACCGTGATAGCCACTGTGATAAGGGCAAACATCATTCTCTGAAACTGGTTTTTCGGCATAAACAACATCTCCTTTCAACGTCAAGGCACAAAAAAACACACATAGCTGCGAAAATCTGTAACATAAATACCGTGATCAGATTTACACGCAAAGCGCTACATGTGTCGTCTATGTACTGTCTTTTTTAAATTCCTGGTGAATACTAACACAGAAAAATAAGGAAAGCAAGCAGGCAATTTTGTACAAAAATAAATGCAAAATCAGTTGCGGTTCTGCTTTTTGTGTCTCGCCTCCGGGCGGAGGCTACCGTGTGAAAAGTAACCCTCCGGGAATCCTGACAGGGAACATTGTAAAATTTCGCCTTGCCAATCACCTGCAATACTGCTAGAATTTTGCAGGAAAGGCAGGCGGACAACGTGATTACATTCAATATAGAAGGAAAAGAGATAGCCGTATTTCCGGCCGGGGACGGTGACCGGCCGGTCATCTATCTGAATTCATTTATGCCAAACGGTAAGCAGATCCATAAGGCGATGCGGGATCTGAACTGTCCTGACTGTACGCTGGCGGTGATAAGCCATCTGGAATGGGATAATGACATGGCACCCTGGGATATCCCGCCAATATCAAGGGGAGATACGCCCTGCACAGGCGGGGCGGATGATTATCTGCGGCTGATGGAGGATGAGATAATGCCCGCTGTTGAAAAAGAAGTGAATGGCACCCCGCCCTGGCGAGGGGTGGCAGGGTACTCTCTGGCAGGGCTTTTTGCCGTATATTCCCTTTACCATACGGACATTTTCTTGCGGGCGGCCAGTATGTCCGGCTCCTTCTGGTTTCCGGGGATCGTTGAGTACATTAAATCCCACGAGATGGCGGGACGCCCTGACTGCATATATTTTTCCCTGGGGGACAAAGAATGCAGGACAAACAATCAATATCTGAAATGCGTTCAGGAAAACACGGAGACAATTTATTCCTGCTATTCAGATCTGGGGATCAATACTACCTTTGTATTGAACCCCGGGAATCATTACCGTGAGGCGGCAGGACGCACCGCCGCCGGGCTCGCATGGATACTGAATGATACCAGAGTCAAATAGGGTTATAATGGATGCTTGCATCCAATTATAACCATTTGACTCGCCCAAAACATGAGGAAGTAGCCATTTTTGCAAAAAATGAGCGGATTCCGAATGTTTTGAGGATTGCGGGAGCGTGGAACGCGGAGCAATCCGTGGTATCATAAAACATAAGGAGCACAGCCATGGAGACTGTATATTCACTTTTTTATGATATAGTAAATTCACACAGAGATGACCCGGCCATCATTGAAAATGACCGCATACTTTCCTTTGGAAAATTATCTGAGATGGTTGACGCCATTGCAGACAGTTTTCCGGAGGAGATCCACAGCGTTGGAATAGTCATGCGCCACAGGGCTGAGATGATCGCCGCCATCTTCGCTGTTCTTAAATGTTCTGCCAGGTATATTCCGGCAGAACCGGATTTCCCTACTGGCCGCATACATGAAATGATGTCTGGGGCCAGTGTGGATTTCGTAATAACAGAGCGCAGCTTCATGCATAAGCTCAAAGGGTTCCCCATCCGTCTGCCCGATTGCGCTTTCTGCGGCAGGGCGGTGTCGCACAGGCAGGATGGCGCCAATGATCCCGAACAGCCGGCGTATGTACTCTACACTTCCGGTACGACCGGACATCCCAAAGGGATTTCCGTCACGAACCGCAACGTTTGTCACTATGTCCGGGCCTTTGCAGATGAATTTCATCCGGGTCCCGGAGATGTCATGCTGCAGTATTCGGTCTGCTCCTTCGATATCTTTGTGGAGGAGGTCTTTGCCAGCCTGCTTTCCGCTGCGGCCCTGGCCATTCCCGCAAATGAAGACAAGGCAGACATACGATCCCTTATGGGCTTTGTAAAACGGCATAATGTGACGATGATCAGCGGATTTCCCTATCTCCTCGCTGAGATGAATCACCTGCCGTCACTGCCGTCTTCCCTGCGCCTTCTGATCAGCGGAGGGGATGTGCTGCGCAGCGTGTATGTGGATAAGCTGTCAGATAAGATTGTGG
>JAJPYU010000183.1 GCA_021204765.1 Clostridiales bacterium | reverse complement strand
CGGCCGAGGAGCTTAAGACCGGCCTTTCTGCCCTGTTTGGAGGTAAAAGTGAACCCAGGACCATTAACAGTATGCAAGTGCGGATAAAGGTGAACAACCCCTATCATAAGGAGATTGTAGCCGAGGTCCTAAATCAGGAGGAATCAGTCCAGACAGGCACCATGACTTACAAGAAGTACCGCAAGGCATTGCAGGGAATGATGGATATCCTGACAAGCATAAATGGATATGCAGAGCATCCGGATATGGAGCCTGAGTCTCAGACTGAGGCGGATGCAGACATGGACTGGCCCGGGGAGGATGATGAGGGAATCTGATGTTAAAGGTATTGTCACATGTCCTTGTGCCGATTGCGGCATTTGTTATAGGTATATTTCTGTTTTTTAATCTGACAAATCAGGGTGCCTCGGAAGCAACTGTCATGGTGATGGACGATGCAACGCTTCCTGTGGTCTACCTGGTGAAGGGCGGAGAGCGCATAAACGAACTGCATGGCTATACTGTGGAGATGGAATCCACTTCCATGAGGGATACCATCACACCGGTGGAGTCCGGGGGCGAACTGCCCGTCAGCGTAGATACCTATGGGGAGAGTATCAGCTCCATAAGCTATCAGGTCAGGAGCCTGGATGGGCAGAATCTGGTCCAGGAGTCTGAGGCAGAGGATATAAGTGTTGAGGGGGATACGGTCACCGCCACTTTGCCCATCCAGAATCTGCTGGATGAGGGGACGGAGTATCAGCTTATACTGAAAGTGGAGGGATCGGCTGCACCATGCTGGTTTTACACCAGGATCATTGAGGATGACGAGAGCTATATTGATGAGTCCATCGCTTTTGTGAAGCGGTTTCATGATATGACTATGGAAAAGACCAGTCAGAAGACCCTGGCAAATTACATGGAGCCTGAGGCTGGTGCTGACAATACCACTCTCCAGACAGTCACTATAAATAACAGCCTCTCCCAGGCAGAGTGGGGAGATTTCGTTGGGATTGAGGAGACTGATCCCATGGTCTCCATCAAGGAGCTCAACGATTCTTACAATGTAATCCTGTTGACCTATGTGCTTTCGTCTGAGACCGATGACGGTGAAACCTCATATTTCAATGTGGAAGAGTATTACCGCGTACGCTATGGCATGGAGAAGATGTATCTCTTAAGCTTTGAGAGAACAGTGGAGGAGATTTTTGAAGGAAACAGCAGCGCTATCTCGTCGGACGCC
Organism: Clostridiales bacterium; assembly: GCA_021204765.1. GTDB lineage: Bacteria > Bacillota > Clostridia > Lachnospirales > Lachnospiraceae > Eubacterium_I. The sequence goes on along the minus strand of JAJPYU010000183.1, from coordinate 5,992 downwards.
CTGGTTTTGGGGATACGCTCTTCAGATGTGGATTTCATGGCAAATGAGACGGGGAATGTGGCCTGCTTTGTCCAGCAGGGAGAGCTGTGGAGCTATAATGCTGACATCAATCACCTGACCCGGGTCTACAGTTTTCGTACTGAGGGGGAGACAGACGTCCGGGAAAATTATAACGAGCATGATATCCGCATTATACGTATTGCTGAGACAGGCAGTATAGATTTCATTGTATATGGATATATGAACCGGGGCAGCCATGAAGGACAGGTAGGGATAAGCATCTGTCACTATGACAGTGCCAACACCACCGTGGAGGAGAGGATGTTCATTCCCTCCAGGGATTCCTATCAGATGCTGAAAGCTAAAATTGGCAGCGAGATGTACATTTCCGATTCTGGCCTTTTTTATCTGGTCATGGGAGATGCGGTTTATTGTGTAAATCTTAACACCTCTGAGGACAGCGTGGAGGTCTCAGACATGGCAGAGGGTAATTATGCGGGTTCTGATGATGGCAGATATCTGGCATGGACTGAGGGAGATGCGGGTGAGGCGACGGTCCTTCATCTTATGGATCTGGAGACGGGGAGAACCTGTGAGGTGGAAGCTCCCGGCGGATATATCATCAGGCCTCTGGGATTTATGGATTCGGACTGTATATATGGGCTGGCTTCAAAGCAGGATCTGGAGAAAGATCCATCAATATTTCCAATGAAAAAGGTGGTGATCACGGACTTTTCATCATCGGAGCTGAACATCTTAAAGACTTACACAGCCGACGAATGCTTTGTGACAGGGATCACTGTGGAAAACGGCAATATTTACCTGCATCGGACAGCGTATTTACTCGGAAAATATGAGGAGATGGAGGACGATATCATTTACAACCAGGATATGCAGGAGATGGAGACGGTCTATGTCTCGGAGATTTATTCCGAACCAAGGCAGACTGAAGTGGTCCTCCATCTGGCTTCCGGTGTGAAGGAAGACCCGGATCTGGTGATTTCCGGGGAGATTATATCAGATGATGTCACAGTGGATCTGTTTAATGAGGATACGGGCATGGTTTATTATGTATATGCCAAGGGCAAGGTCATAATGGGAACTAATGATATTGCCCAGGCGGTCATCAGTGCTGATGAGAATCGTGGAGTGGTCATAGGACCGAATCAGACCTATGTCTGGAAGCGTGCGAAGGCGGCAAGCGGTACGGCCGTCTTAGGGGAGGATTCCGGAGATGGAACGGTAAGCGGTGATGTATATGATCTGACAGGGTGCACTTTAGACCAGGTGTTATACTATGTGGGCATAGGTCTGCCGGTTTACTCTGAGATGAACAGCATGGAAGTGATAGTAACAGCTTATGATTCGGCAAATGTCACTCTCTATGAGCCGGCGCTTGAGCTGGAATGGACATCCTCCATAGAGGATGCCTCGGACGAGTTTGCTGCCGATGGGAACCGGTTTTCTGTGACAGTTGGCTGGTGATTTTTTTACACAGGAGGATGTGGAATCTATGTAAAATTATACAAAAATCGCAGTTTCCTCTGTGTGCCGATAATGGTATTGTTCAAATAAGAATCCTTGATTTTGGCGGATTTGCTTTCATTGGCAGATCCGCCTTTTTATCGTTTTTTGACAGGTAAAATCTTGATTTTACAGGGGTTTGAGGAACTTAAGGATTCAAAATTCCCAAATCTCTTGTAATAATGCACAACGGATAAAATACGTAAAAAATCCGATATTTACATGTCAAAATCCGGGGCATATAATCCAAGGCACACGAAGATGAAGCAAGGAGGTGATGCCTTTGAGGGAATTTATTCCCGTATACATTTCAGTGATCATATTATTTGTCGCAGCGGTTTTTGATCTTACGACCGATCGTATATCCAATGCCTTGATGATCGTGGGTATTGCGGCGGGAGTAGTTGTTGCGATATTCCCTTCCATAGGCTCGGGATGGACCGGATTCCTTGCCGGACTGGCCATTCCCTTCCTTATCGGCTGGATCCCTTTTCACATGGGAGCTCTGGGAGCGGGGGATGTGAAGCTTTTGATGGTCATAGGATGTATCAACGGAGGGGAACAGGTCTTATACTGCATATTTTTTTCTTTCCTGCTTGCAGCGGGTTTCTCGCTGGTCAGACTGTCAGTTATCGGACAATTCAGGAGAAGTCTGGCAAATATTTTCAGATATTTTCAGAACATGTTCGTCGGAGGAGGAATCGATATATATCAGGGGAGATACGGGAAAGGACATACCATTCACTTTTCGGTTGCTATATTTTTCGGATACGTTTTATGGCTGGGGGTGTACGTTTGCAGAACAATACTATAATCCTGGGCGGTTTTGAGACCGTGTATATGAAAAAACTGGCACTCTATCTGGGCAGCCGGATGGGAGAGCAGATCAGTGTGGGTATAGCAGATCGGCCCAGTGAGGGCGAGAATGATGGCACGGTGTGGATAGGTTCGGAGGATTTCCTCGAGGAAGTGAAGAAGAGCCGAGGGGATTCCAACTGCATTATCCTCTCTGAGGAGGAGCTCAACAGGGAGGATTCCGTCTGCCGGTACCAGTCCTGTGAGAGGCTTTATCAGCAGATTATAGCCATATACGGGAGATTTTATGCCGTACCGGAGACCATGCGCAGTCAGAAACAGAAATGGATAGTGCTGACCGGCTGTGTGACAACATCAGAGCTTTCCGCTTTTGCGGCGACCTGTGCCATGATACTGGCAGAGAGGTCGCGGGTGTTGTATCTGAATCTCTCAGGATGCAGTGGCATGGAAAAGCTATTTCTCCTGGATAAAGGTGTGGATTTAAGTGACCTTACGGAGGCTTTAAGGAGGGATGAGACAGTGTATCCGGAGGCTTATGTGCGACAAATGGAAGATATAAACTACATTATGCCGCCGGCCAATCCAATGATACTCTCAGAGCTTACTGAGGAGGATATGGCCAGGCTCATAGAGGCCATAGGCAGGAGGACGGATTACAGATATGTAGTGACAGCTCTGGGAAGTGCCTGCCGCGGCAGTGACAGACTGTTTCAGCTGGCGTCAAGGATATTTCTCCTGACTGAAAAAGGCCATCTAAAGGATTGCGGGAACAGTGAATGGAGTGATTTTATCGCTCTTAGCCGTGGGACTAAAGAGTCTGGAGCGGAAAGGATTGCCCTCCCGAAGATAGAAGCAGACAGCAGTGGGACTCATCTTTTGCATGGGTGGCAGGAAGGTGCCATAGGACAGTTGGCCAGAATATATCTGGAGGGGGAAAAGTGATGGCGGAACAGTGGAAGATGATCAGGGAGGAGCTCTTAGAGGACATGGATATGTCCCGGGAGATCTCCGATGAGGAGTTAAAGGAGAACATCTGCCGGGGGATAAGCCGATACAGCAGGCAGCATCTCATGTCTCTGGAGTGCAGAGAGGATTATGAGAGGCATATTTTTAATTCTTTCCGGAAGCTGGATGTTATACAGGATCTCCTGGATGACGAGGAGATCACGGAGATTATGATAAACGGGCCGAAGCACATTTTCTATGAGAAGAACGGAAGCATCTATCCATGGGAGGGAAGCGGCCTTACTGAGAATAAGCTCTCTGATGTGATACAGCAGATAGTCGGTACTGCAAACAGGACAGTTAATGAGGCTCAGCCTATTGTGGATGCACGGCTGCCGGATGGCTCCAGGGTGAATGTGGTTCTCTCCCCGGTGTCGGTGGACGGTTCGGCGGTTTCCATCAGAAAATTTTCCAAAGATCCCATGACTTTAGAGAGATTGATAAGTCTTGGTTCCATCTCCAGGGAGGCTGCGGATTTCCTGATACTGATGGTCAGGGCCGGATACAATATCTTCGTCTCAGGAGGGACTGGTTCCGGGAAGACCACTTTCTTAAATGCTTTGTCGGAGCACATCCCCAGGAATCAGCGGGTTGTGACCATAGAGGACTCTGCAGAGCTGCAAATGAAGAGCATACCGAATCTGGTAAGGTTGGAGACCCGCACCGGGAACGGCAGCGGCTCTACTGATATCACCATAAGGGACCTGATAAAGACTGCTCTCAGGATGCGGCCGGACAGGATCATTGTCGGAGAGGTAAGAGGGGCAGAGGCCCTGGATATGCTGCAGAGCTTCAATACAGGACACGACGGCTCGCTCTCCACCGGCCACGCCAACAGCAGTGAGGATATGCTCTCCAGGCTGGAGACAATGGTACTCATGGCCATGGATCTGCCCATGGAGGCTATCAGGCGCCAGGTTGCCTCAGGTATAGATATACTGGTTCATCTTGGAAGAATGAGAGACAAAAGCCGGAAAGTTTTAAGGATCTCAGAGGTGTCAGGCATCAGTGACGGACGGATAGTCCTGGACACCCTGTACAGTTTTAGAGAAACGGAGGAAAAGGATGGGAAAATCTGTGGTATCTGGGAGAGGGAATCCAATCTGGCGCATCTGGGAAAGCTTGCGGTCGAAGGCCTCACCGGGGAATACGAAGCGTTCCTTACTGGCCGGCAAAACGGATGAGCTCTTTTTGGGGATGAAACCCTCGTCCCAATGGTGGATGACGAATCTAATTATAGCCGCAGCACTGGCGGCAGGAGGGGCGTTTCTCTTTTACCGTTCAGTCTGGGGGATGATACCCGGGATGAGCCTTGCATATATGTTTATGAGGAGCCGGAAGAAAAAATGGGAGTCTGCCAGTATTGGGCGCTTAAAGGAGCAGTTTATCTCCGGTATGCAGATGGTATCCGGTTCTCTCACAGCCGGCTATTCAATGGAGAATGCGTGGCGGAGAGCCGCAAGGGAACTGGAAGCTCTATATGGTAGAAATGCTGAATTCTGTATATATATGAGGCAGATGAACCAGAGACTGGCAGTAAATGAGCCTCTGGAGAAGATACTAAACGATTTCGCAGACCAGTGCGGATTAGAGGATATCTGCCGTTTTGCGGAGGTGTACAGTTACGCCAAAAGGAGTGGGGGGAACCTGACAGAGATCATCCGCTCAGTGACCGGGCGGATGCAGGAGCGGGCGGAGGTGATGACTGAGATAGAGACTACCGTGGCCAGCAAGAAAATGGAACAGAGCATTATGAACATCCTGATGCCGGGGATACTGCTCTTTGTCACCGTAAGCTCTCCTTCCTATGTCTCGGCTCTGTATCACAATGCTCTGGGCATACTGGTGATGAGTGTCAGCCTGGCAGGATATATTGCATGCATGGTCTGGTCACAGAAGTTGATGGATATCCCGGTCTGATAAGGAGGCAGCAGTGATCAGGGAAAAGTTTGAAGAGATACGGACAATCATAAAAGAGCATAAAAAAACACTGATGGTCGTTGCCCTTTTTGTCCTGCTGGCTTGCGCCATGTGGTACAGGGGGAAGCAGGAGGCAGGAGCCTTTGACGGAGTTATCGCCAGACAGAGCGAAACAGGATCATCAGAGAGCCGAAGCTTTACCTTCCGCCTGGAGGCTGAGGATGATGGCGAGGGATCTGAGGCTCTGGCTGAAGAGGTCGGGGAGCAGGAATTTACTATAGAGGTCTCCCGGGTGGAGCCTGATGAGGATGAGGCCTATGAGCTTATGGAAGAGGCTTATGACGCCTGGAAGGAAGTCTATCTGGGAGAAAACTCTTCCGCAAACGAAGTGAGGTATGACCTCTGTCTCCCATCAGAAATGTGTGACGGACTGGTGACAGTTAGCTACGAGAGCAGCGATTATTCCCTGTTGGGTGCTGACGGCACAGTTACCAATGATGATGTGGGGGAGGAGGGTTCCCTGACGGAACTGACGGCCGAGTTTTCCTGCGGTGAACATACCCGCATAGAGACCGAGCCTTTGCTTATATTGCCGCCCAGGACTGATACTGCTGAATGGTTAATGGGCCAGGTGGAGGATGCAGCCGTTGAAGCGGAAGAGTCAAGCCGTCTTTTGAGTGCGTTTTACCTGCCGGAGGCCATAAACGGATACCGGGTGATCTGGAGT
>JAJPYU010000224.1 GCA_021204765.1 Clostridiales bacterium | reverse complement strand
CGTCTGCCCGAATGATTTGCAGAGATGCTCTACTTCTAATATGGCCATAAAAATCTCCATTCCTCCGCCTTTTTGTCGGCGGCACAAACAGCTGTGAAAGACAGTTCTTTCACAGCAGCCCTCCTATCTGAAATAGTCCAGCTTCTTCTCGATCCTGCCCAGCACGATAGTCAGGATGCCGTTAAATACAAGGTAATAAACCGCTGTAAAGAACAGGGGCCAGATGGCTCCGGATATGCCCTGGGAGCCCTTCATGAAAGACTGTCCGGCCCAGATGATCTCCTGCAGGGCAATGATGCGCGCCAGGGAGGTGTCCTTTACCAGAGTCAGGATCTCGTTGGACATGGGCGGCACTATGCGCTTTATCATCTGCAGCAGGGTGACATTGAAAAAAATCTGGCGCTTCGTCATGCCCAGCACCATGCCGGCCTCCTGCTGGCCTATGGGGACTCCCTGTATGCCCCCTCTGAAGATTACCGAGAAGTAGCAGGCGTAATTGATGATGAAAGCCACGCTGGCCGCAATAAAACGCCCTCTCTCTCCTCCGCCCCATATGGCATTTCCCAGGACCAGCCCGGGAAAATAATAAATGATGAGCAGCTGGATCATCAGTGGCGTACCGCGGATGATCCAGATGAATACACGGCAAAATCCCGCCAGAGGCTTAAAGCGTGACATGGAGCCGAAGCAGATCACCAGTCCCAGGGGAATGGCCCCTAAGAGGGTAATGCCGAATAATTTCAGGGTCTGTATAAATCCGATATTTAAGGAATGGATGACTATGGGCAGCTGCTGTAAAAAGAGTTGCATTTGAGAGTACTCGCTTTCTGTTCAAAAAACAGGAGGGCAGGATGATGCCGCCCTCCCTGTTAAATATCTGTCAATATTTTCAGACTCACTGCTCGATCAGAGAGGCCTGCACGCCATAAATATCCGCGATGGATTCCATAGTGCCGTCCTCGTAGCATTCAGCGAAGAAATCATTAAGAGCAGCAGCCAGGTCAGAGCCCTTACGGAAGCCGACGCCGTACTCCTCATCGTTAAGGCCGATGGTGTAGGTCAGGTCTGAGTAGCCGGTACCCTCGCCTACCATGGCGGCTGCCATCAGGGAATCTATTATAGCTCCGTCTGAGGTGCCGGCGGCTACCTCCATCAGGGCATCAGCCTGGGACTGTACCGGAGTGTAATCGAAGCCGTAGGCATTTGCCTGCTCCTCACCGGCACTTCCGGCCTCAACTGCGAAGGTAAGATCCATCATGCTGTCCGCATCCGTATACTGATCTGCAATATCGGAGGGCAGGATGACTACCTGCTGATTGTTGCAGTAGGCGTTGGAGCACTCCATGGAACTGGTGACCTCATCTGTCAGTGTCATGCCGTTCCAGACACAGTCGATGGTCATGCCGTCCAGCTCAAGGATCTTGTTATCCCAGTCGATCTCCATGAACTCCACGTCCACGCCCAGGCTCTCAGCGAACTGAGTGGCCAGGTCAGCGTCGAATCCGATCCAGTTGCCTTCCTCATCCTGGTAATCCATGGGCTCGAAGTCCGTGATTCCGACCACCAGGGTACCCTTGTCCTGGACATAGGCCATGTCGCTGTCCTCGTCCGATGCCTCTTCCGTGTCGGCGTCCTCCTCCGCCTCATCAGCCTCGGCATCCTCTGTCTCTTCAGCCTCAGCTTCGGCACTTACTGCCGCATCCGCATCGGTGTCAGCAGCATCTGAAGCATCACTGCCGGAAGAGCCGCAGGCCATCAGGGACAGGCCAAGTGCAGCCACTGCCAACAGAGCAATGATTTTTTTGATACTCTTTTTCATGTCTTTTCCCTCTCTTTCTGTGCTTCTTTGTTAGAGCGATAACATGGTAGCATGGTAGCACACTAAAGTAAAGGGGTGAAAAATACGGATATTGTTCTTTTTTTAGAACAATATCCGGTTTTTTGACGCCCATGTAAAAATGAAGTAGTCGGAAAACCTGAAGTTTTCCCATAAATTATTTCCCCACGTTCGCACCGCCTACGCTACAGATTTAATCCCAGCGTCTCTTTATATCCAAGAGCTATATTCATGCATTGCATGGCGGCTCCTGACGCTCCCTTGCCCAGATTATCAAAACGTGCGGAGAGGATGACGCGCTCATCATTTCCGGTGACAAAGATCTCCAGGCCGTCATAGCCTGAGAGATTATTGCTGCCAAGGAAATTGCGGCCGGACTCTTCTGCGCCCGCGGGCATGACCCTGATCAGGGGTTCCCCTGCAAAATGCTGTGCGTAGGCTTCACGGACAGCGTCCGGGGTCTGACTGCCGTTTAAGAGGCCGGTATAGACCGGCACGGAGACCAGCATTCCGCTGTAGTAGTCCGCCACTATTGGGGAAAAAAGGGGCTCCCGGGCAAGTCCGGTGATAGCTTTCATCTCTTTTAAATGCTTGTGCATCTGTGTAAGGCCGTACTGGCGGGGAGAGTCAAGCTCCGCATTGCGTCCGTCGCCCTCATACTCGGCTATCATCTTCTTCCCGCCGCCGCTGTAGCCGGTGAGGGAAAAGCAGGCTGCCGGGTAATCCGCAGGCATGATGCCCGCCGCGATGAGGGGATAGACCAGGGTGATAAAGCCCGTGGCATGGCAGCCGGGGACGGCTATGCGTCTGCCTGTACGTATGGCCTCCCGGTGCGCCGGGGAGAGCTCCGGATAACCATAGGCCCAACCGGCTAAAGTGCGGTGAGCCGTGGAGGTATCGATGAGGATGACGTCCTCGCCCTCGGCCAGCTCCACTGCCTCCCTTGCCGCCGCATCCGGCAGGCAGAGGAAAGTCACGTCCGAGTCGTGCATAAACTGCTTTATGGTCTCCGGATCCTTTCTCAATTCAGAGGGGATATGAAGCAACTCCACGTCATCCCTGCCCCCAAAGCGCTCATATATACGAAGGCCCGTGGTGCCCTCGCTGCCGTCGATAAAAATCTTTTTCTTTTCCATATATAATACCTTGTTCTCCTGAGCAAATTCGCAGGCAATACCGCTGCCTGCGAATCGTTTTAATAGCTTAGTTTACGTTTTCTTCCCATACCGGCAGCCGGTGTTCCTGGTGCGAGAGTGAATAATAAGCTTTAATCATCTTTATCAAAAATATTATCACAGTACCTTTGACAGGAAATCGCAGAGCCTGGGGTTCCGGGGATTGCCAAAGAAATCCTTCGGGTTGTTCTGCTCGGCGATGATGCCGCCGTCCACGAACATTACCCTGGTGGCCACCTCCCTGGCAAAGCCCATCTCATGGGTCACCACTACCATGGTCATTCCCTCATCGGCCAGCTCCTTCATCAGCTCCAGCACCTCACCCACCAGCTCCGGATCAAGAGCCGATGTAGGCTCATCGAAAAGCATGACGTCCGGATTCATGGCCAGGGCCCTGGCTATGGCTATCCTCTGCTGCTGCCCGCCGGAGAGCTGTTTGGGAAAGGCATCCGCCTTGTCAGGCAGGCCGACTCTCTCCAGGAGCTCCCTGGCCCTCTCCTCGGCTTCCTTCTCATTCATTATGCCCAGCTTCATGGGGGCCAGCTTGATATTCTCTATGACCTTTATGTGGGGGAAGAGGTTAAACTGCTGGAACACCATGCCCATTTTCCGGCGTATCTTATCTATATCAGCCTTTGGGGAGGTAATGTCCTCGCCCTCGAAAATGATCTGTCCGCTGGTGGGCTCCTCCAGGCGGTTTAGGCAGCGCAGGAAAGTGGACTTCCCGGAACCGGAAGGGCCGATGATGCAGACCTTTTCGCCCTTTTCAATATGCTCTGTTATACCGTTTAAGACCACGTGGTCACCGAAACTTTTCACCAGATCATTAACGTATATCACTTGCTCTCATCCTCCTTTCTACCACACCAAGTATCTTGGCGATGATCAGCACGATGACCAGGTACACCACGGCGATGCCGATAAAGGGCATGAAGGCCTGATAGGTGCGGCCCTGGACATTCATGGCCGTCTTGGTCAGGTCGCGCAGTCCGATGACGCTGACCAGGGAAGTATCCTTCAGCAGGGTGATCATCTCATTTCCCAGGGCGGGAAGGATGTTCTTGATAGCCTGGGGAATAATGATGTAGCGCATGGACTTGCCGTAGGGCAGCCCCAGGGAACGGGCGGCCTCCATCTGTCCCTGATCCACGGACATGATACCGCTTCGGACTATCTCGGCCACGTAGGCACCTGAGTTGATTCCGAAAGCTATGACCGCCACCATTACCGCATTGGTGGATGAGGCGAAGACCACGAAATACATGATCAACAGCTGGACCATCATAGGTGTGCCCCTGATCACCGCCAGGTACAGGCGGCAGATGAGATTGGCCACATTTAAGATGGCATGGCCGACTCCTTTCTTTTTGCTTCTCTGCTGATCGTGAACCGTGCGGATAATGGCAATGATGATACCGATGACGATACCGATGATCAGAGCCAGGATCGCCACCTCCAGGGTGATTCCCAACCCTTTGACAAATAATTTCCAGCGGTCCTCAGTGATAAATGTCTGGATAAAACTTGAGACCATCTTCGCCATCCTCGGGTGGACATCCAGCCAGGATGAATCCGCCGCGGCGATGAGCGGGATGTTTGGCAGACCATTCATAATTTTTTCTCCCTGTGATTATTATTATACCACGGACATCGTACCCTGTGGGTATTTCTCCGTATTTTTATAGTTTACCACAAAAAGGGGAAATCTGCACTAACAGATTTCCCCTTTTAAAGACTTTTGAGATTTTATGCAAAAATGCTTCAGTCATCGGCGTTGATGTACTTGTCCAGGATAGCCTGAAGGGAGCCATCGTCCTTCATTGACTCGATGCACTCGTTGACCTCGTCCAGAAGCTCGGTGTTCTCCTTGGCGATGGCGATGGCGTAATCCTCTGTGACATACTCGGTATCCAGGATCTTTAAGCCCTCGTTGGCCTCTACATATGCCTTGGCGGGCTCGTTATCTATGACCACGCAGTCCACCTTGCCGTTCTTAAGAGCCTCGACAGCGCCTGCACCGGTGGTGTAAGGCGTGACGTTGCTGGTGCCGAATTCATCCTCGCAGTAGATATGCCCGGTAGTGGACTCCTGCACTCCGATCTTCTTTCCCTCTAAATCATCGGGACCGGTGATGTCGGAATCCTCGGGAACGATGATGACCTGCACACCTGTGGCGTAGCTGTCGGAGAAATTGACATTCTCAAGCCTCTCATCTGTGACGGTCATGCCGGCCACACCCATGTCAGCCTTGCCGCTCTGTACGGCTACCAGGATGGATGAGAAATCCATATCCTCGACCTGAAGAGTCATGCCCAGGCTGTCAGCGATGGCCTGTGCGATCTCCACATCGATACCGACGATATCCTCGCCCTCGTAGTACTCATAAGGAGGGAAGGCTGCGTTGGTAGCCATGATCAGTACATCGCTGTCGGAGGAAGTCCCGGAAGCCTCAGCGTCGGCACTGCCTGTATCAGATGCGTCACTGCTGCTACTGCTGCTGGAACCGCAGGCTGCAAGGGACAGGACCATGGCGGCCACTGCCACAAGCGCGATAATTCTCTTAATATTCTTCTTCATGTGATTTACCTCTCTTTCTCTCTAAAAGAAATATGTATGGCTCGGGCAGATGCGTATATGTGGGATTATACGCAAAGACCCGCCGCAACTTTGATATTTTACCACAGCAGAATAAAAATACAACATTTTTTTATAGTATTCAGAAAAAAGCCAGATTTGATGATACCGGGGTTAAATAAGATGATACCACGGGTTGCTGAGTGCCGGTGGCACTCGTGTTTGCAACCGACCGGAGCGGCAGCGGAGACCAAGTATACCCGTAATTGGATGCAAGCATCCATTCCGGGTCTATTTGACCCTGGTATCATCATGCATATTTCTGAATTATATTTATAAGAATCTCGACGCACTTCTCCATGCCCTCTACTGAGATATGCTCATAAGGTCCGTGGGCGGCGTATCCCCCTGTCCCCAGGTTCGGGCAGGGAAGTCCCATGAAGCTTAGCTGTGCCCCGTCTGTGCCTCCCCGGATAGGCTCCACAGAAGGGGTAAGTCCCGCCTCCTCTATAGCTGCTTTCGCATTCTCCACCAGATGGAAGCAGTTCCGTATCTGCTCAGCCATATTGCGGTACTGCTCCTTCATCTGCAGCTTCACCGTTCCCTCGCCGTATTTTTCATTTATCTGCCGTTCTATGCTGCGCAGGGTCTTAATCCGCTCCTCGAAAATATCGGCATCGTGATCCCTTACTATATAAATGAGCCTGGCCGTATCCACGGCTCCCTCCATCCGGATCAGGTGATAGAAGCCCTCATAGCCTTCTGTATCACGGGGCGTCTCCCCTGCGGGGAGCAGTCCGTTTATCTCCATAGCCACCAGAGCAGCGTTTATCATGATGTCCTTGGCGTCGCCGGGGTGAACATTGAAGCCGTGTACCTCGAACATGGCTCCTGCCGCATTAAAATTCTCATATTCTATGCTGCCCTCCGGGCCGCCGTCCACTGTGTAGGCATAGTCGGCCCCGAAGCCCTCCACGTCAAAATGATCCGGGCCGGCACCTATCTCCTCATCCGGGGTGAATCCTATGCATATCTTCCCATGGGGAATCCCGCTGTGGATGAGCTCATCCGCCATGGCCATTATCTCCGCCACGCCGGCCTTGTCGTCGGCGCCCAGCACCGTGGTGCCGTCGGTGGTGATGAGGGTTCTGCCTTTAAGGGAGGGCAGGTGGGGGAAGTCTGAAACCTTTATGGCGCGGCCGCTCCCTCCAAGCTCTATATCATTCCCGTCATAATCCTCGATGACCATAGGGCAGGGCGCATGATCCGCAAAGTCCGACACCGTATCCATATGGGCGATAAATCCCAGCGCCGGAGCCGCCTCGCAGCCCTCCGTGGCAGGAATGTAACCGAAGACATAGCAGTGGGCGTCCACCCGGGCGTCATTTATTCCCATCATTTTCATCTCATCCACCAGCACATTGGCCAGGTCAAACTGGCAGTGGGTGCTGGGGAAAGTATCGCTCCCCTCCCGGCTGGGGGTGAGGATGCGGGCGTATCTCATAAAACGTTCTGCGACAGGTAAATTTTTCATTGTAGTGCCTCCTCGTGTATTGCTGCCTGAAAAATGTTTCTATATTTTTTCGTACTATTTCAGTTATCACTTCATTGCATCCATCAGCTTTTTGAC
>JAJPYU010000008.1:3440-7363 GCA_021204765.1 Clostridiales bacterium | reverse complement strand
CCTTTTACAATTCATCTCCCCAACCATTTCCTCCCCCCCAACAAATTGTCTCCCCAACCCCACGACCCCATCCTTCCGTTTGTGGAAACAATTCTATGCTGGCCAGAAATGGATGGTGCAGAGGATTGAAAAACTGGAAACGGATTTAAACGTTCTCTCACGGATGCGCCCTTTCTCTGCTGTCAACTATATCAGGAAAGCCGTGGACTACGAGGGCTACCTAAAGGAATTCGCCGCACAGAGGAAGATACCGGCAGATGATCTTTTCGATGTTCTCGACGAGATTCAGGAGGATGCCTCGGGATATGCAGGATTCTCAGAATGGTTAAAGCACATGGAAGAGGTCAAAAGGGAGTGGGCCGAACAGTTTGTGAAGAGCGGGACAGAAGAATCCGCCGTGCATCTCATAACTCTCCACGCCTCCAAAGGCCTGGAATTTGATACCGTTTTTCTGGTGGATGCCTGCGAAGGCCTGACCCCCTATAAGAAAGCCGTTTTCGATCCCGACATCGAAGAAGAGCGCCGCCTCTTCTATGTGGGAATGACCCGCGCCAGAAAACGATTATATATACTTCATCCCAATCGCATCCACAACAAAGACATGCAGCCGTCTCGTTTTTTAAAGGAAAGTATTGACGGTTTAGCGTAAATCAACTATACTTTGAATGTCAAAGTATTTTAAGGCTTTGACGAATATAAAATTACTGATAAGGAGACATGCTATGTACGAGAAATTGAAAGAAATGCTTGTAGAACAACTGTCCATAGACGAGGACAAGATTACCCTGGATGCCAGATTCAATGAGGATCTGGATGCCGATTCCCTGGATCTCTTCGAATTGATCACTGATCTGGAGGATGAGTATGGTGTTGAGATTCCTGCTGACGATCTGGAGCAGCTGACTACAGTCGGAGCTTTTATCGATTACCTGAAAGAGCATGGAATCGAATAACAGATAGATATCATTTAAAAAGTTGCATTTCAGCTGCTCCTGACGGACTGGTTGAAATGTAACTTTTATTGAGGAGCAGATGAGATGAATACAAGAATTACAGAGCTTTGCGGGATAGAGTATCCCATTATCCAGGGTGGTATGGCCTGGGTTGCCGATCATCATCTGGCAGCGGCAGTCTCCAATGCGGGTGGTCTCGGACTTATCGGAGCGGCCAGTGCACCGGAGGATGTTATAAGGAGCCAGATCAGGGAAGCTAAGAGTATGACAGATAAGCCCTTTGGTGTCAATGTAATGCTTATGAGCCCTTATGCTGATGACGTGGCGAGAGTTATCGTGGAGGAGGGCGTCCCGGTAGTTACTACCGGTGCCGGGAATCCAGGCAAGTACCTTAAAATGTGGCAGGAGGCCGGGATAAAGGTTATTCCCTTGGTATCAAGCGTAGCCATGGCCCGTCTCATGGAGAGAGCCGGCGTGGATGCAGTGGTCGCAGAGGGAATGGAGTCCGGAGGACATATCGGTTCCGCCACTACCATGACTCTGGTTCCCCAGGTGGTTGATGCGGTAGATATTCCCGTTATCGCTGCCGGTGGCATAGGAGACGGCAGGGGGATGGCTGCTGCCTTTATGCTTGGAGCTGAGGCTGTGCAGATCGGCACCAGATTCTGTGTGGCCGACGAGTGTATCACTCATCAGAATTATAAGGACAGGATCCTCAAGGCAAAGGATATTGATTCCGAGGTCACGGGCATGTCCCACGGACATCCCATCAGGTGTCTCAGGAATCACATGACGAAAGAGTATCTGCGCATGGAGAAGGAGGGAGCACCTTTCGAAGAGCTGGAGCTTCTCACCCTCGGTTCCCTCAGAAATGCCGTGATCGACGGCGATGTGAAAAACGGCACTGTCATGGCCGGACAGATTGCGGGCATGATCAAAAAGCAGCAGTCCTGCCAGGAGATCATCGATGAGCTGATGGCTGAATTTACTGAGCTGATGGGAGGGAAGATATGAGAAAGACCGCATTCATGTTCCCGGGCCAGGGTTCGCAGTATATAGGCATGGGACAGGATTTCTATGAGAATTTCCCCTGTTCCAGGGAAATCATCGATCTGGCCGGAGAGGCCAGCGGCTATGACATGAAGGCTCTCCTCTTTGAGGAAAACGATCAGATAAATATCAACCGCTACACCCAGGTGGCTATGCTGGCTGATGAGCTGGCTGTCCTTAAGGCCGTGGAGTCAAAGGGCTTTTCCTGTGATGTCAGTGCCGGTCTCAGTTTAGGTGAGTACGGCGCAATGGTCACGGCCGGTGTGCTGACCCCTGAGGATGCTTTTAAGGTTGTCACAAAGAGGGGCATTTACATGGAGGAGGCTTATCCCACCGGAGGTGGTATGACGGCAGTCATGGGACTTGATGCTGAAACTATAGAGAAAGTCTGTGAGCAGACTGATGGAATAGTCTCCGTGGCAAATTATAATTGCCCCGGACAGATAGTTATTACCGGGGAGAAGACAGCTGTGGATGCGGCAGCGGCAGGTTTAAAGGAGGCCGGAGCAAAGCGCTGCGTACCCCTTAACGTCAGTGGACCTTTCCATTGTGCGCTGCTTTCAGATGCGGGAGAAAAGCTGGCTGCAGATCTTATGAGCATTGAGATCCACGATATTTCCACCCCATATATCAGCAGTGTCACCGCCGATTACGTCACAGACATTTCCATTATAAAGGATATCATGAGGCGGCAGATTTCCTCACCGGTGCGCTGGCAGCAGAGTGTGGAGCGCATGATAGCCGATGGAGTGGAAGTTTTTATTGAGTTAGGACCGAAGAAGTCCCTGACGGGATTTATGAAGAAGATAGATAAGAAAGCTGTTGTTTATCATGTTGACAAAATGGCGGATCTTGATGCTTTGTGTGAAGCATTTTCTGACGATCTGTGTTGATGATCTTGCATGGGTATTGCAGGATTTCAGGTATTACCGTTCAAATTCGATGACTGGTTTATGATCATGTTTTGATACAGGAGGGAAATGATATGGGAAATTCACTGGAGAATAAAGTAGCCCTGGTGACAGGTGCCAGCACCGGGATCGGCAGGCAGATAGCCATCACCCTGGCAGGTGAGGGCGCATACGTGGTGGTTAACTATGTACCGCCCAAAGAGTACGCCGATGAGGTTATAGAGACTATTACTGCGGCCGGTGGACAGGCCGAGGCCTACGAGTGTTTTGTAAATGATTTCGAGGCTGTTGGTGAGATGATAAAGGCTCTCATTGCGAAGCTGGGACATATCGATATCCTGGTAAATAACGCCGGTATCACCAGGGACGGCCTGCTTATGGGTATGAAGGAAGCGGATTTTGACGCTGTCATCGACACTAACCTTAAGGGCAGCTTTAACACCATGCGCCATATTGCCCGTCCCATGATGAAGCAGAGAGCCGGCTCCATCGTCAACATTTCCTCTGTATCCGGAATAGTGGGGAATGCGGGACAGATGAATTATTCCGCCTCAAAGGCCGGTATTATCGGAATGACAAAGTCCATGGCGCGGGAGCTGGCAAGCCGTAATGTCAGAGTCAACGCCGTGGCACCCGGATTTGTGGATACGAATATGACTAAGGCCATGAGCGAATCTGCCAGGGCAGCGGGAGTTGCCCAGATTCCAATGGGACGCATGGGCCAGCCTCAGGACATCGCCAATGCGGTATGCTTTTTAGCGTCAGATAAAGCGTCATACATCACCGGACATGTGCTCCATGTCGATGGTGGTATGGCCATGTGACGAAATAAACGTTGACAATAAATAGACAGCTTGGATGCTTGCATCCACAGATGTCTATTTATTAGGCAACTAAACCGACATGAGCAAGTAGCACGGTGCTGGACGTCCGGTGGACGTCCGTTTAGCACGGACCGGAGCGGAGCGTAGACTAGTGCGGATTGCGAATATCGGTTGCGGATGCGGGA
>JAJPYU010000008.1:0-3340 GCA_021204765.1 Clostridiales bacterium | reverse complement strand
GCGCGCAGCGCGGAGCAGCCGTGTTTATTGAGAAAGGGGTAAGAGATGAGAAGAGTTGTTGTTACCGGTATGGGAGCCATCACTCCCATTGGACTGAATGTGGATGAATACTGGAAAGGACTGCACGACGGAGTGATCGGATTCGCCCCCATCACCGCTTTCGATACTGCTGATTATAAGGTGAAGATCGCAGCGGAGGTGAAGGGCTTTGACCCTCAACAGTACATGGACAGGAAGGCAGCCAAGAGAATGGAGGCCTTTGCCCAGTATGCCGTGGCGGCCACTCATGAGGCCTTTGATTCTGCTGGTCTTGACATGGAAAAGGAAGATTCTTACCGTGTGGGCTGTGCTGTGGGATCAGGTGTGGGATCCCTGCAGGCTATCGAGAGAGAATATGAGAAGCTCCTCAACAGAGGGCCTTCCCGCGTGAACCTCCTGCTGGTTCCCCAGATGATCACTAACATGGCTGCCGGTAATATTTCTATCCAGTTCGGTATAAGGGGCAAGTGCATAAATGTGGTCACTGCCTGCGCCACCGGCACCCACAATATCGGCGAGGCTTTCCGCTCCATCCAGTGCGGAGATGCCGATGTCATGATAGCCGGGGGATCCGAGGATGCTATCACTCCCATTTCCGTGGCCGGATTTACTTCCCTAAATGCCCTTTCCACCTGCAATGATCCGGCGAAGTGCTCCATTCCTTTCGATAAGGACAGGAGCGGATTCGTAATCGGAGCCGGTGCAGGTATAGTAGTCCTGGAGGAGCTGGAGCATGCGAAGGCCCGCGGAGCCAATATCCTGGCCGAGGTGGCCGGATACGGCGCTACCAGCGATGCCTATCACATCACCTCCCCGGCAGAGGACGGTGCGGGAGCTCTGCACTCCATGAAGTTTGCCCTGGATGATGCGGGTGTGGCTTACGATGATCTCTATTACATCAACTCACACGGCACCAGCACCCATCACAACGATCTCTTCGAGACCAGAGCCATAAAGGCTCTCTTCGGCGAGCATGCCTACGATATGAAGGTGAATTCCACCAAGTCCATGACCGGACATCTCCTGGGCGGTGCCGGAGCCATCGAGTTCATAGCCTGTGTCCTTCAGATGCAGCATGGTTATATCCACCAGACTGTGGGCCTTGAGCATCCTGATGAGGAGCTGGACCTGGATTATGTGATGGGCAGCGGAGCGGATATGGATATAGAGTATGCCCTGTCCAACTCCTTCGCTTTCGGTGGCCTTAACGCCAGCATTTTGATTAAGAAATATCATGAATGATACCAGGGTCAAATAGACCCGGAATGGATGCTTGCATCCAATTATGGGAGCGTGAAACGCGGAGCAATCCGTGGTATCATCTTATTATTTAGCTGTCAGTTATCGGCGGCGGAACGGAGAATGACATGTCAGTTTTAACAGCTAAAGAAATCATGGAGATCATACCTCATCGCCAGCCCATGCTTCTCATTGATACCATTGAGGAGCTGGAGCCGGGGGTCCGCGCAGTGGGAAAGAAATGCGTTTCCTACAACGAGCCTTATTTTGCCGGACATTTTCCCGGTGAACCGGTCATGCCCGGAGCCCTGATAGTGGAGGCCTTAGCCCAGGTGGGCGCAGTTGCTATATTAGACTGTGATGAGTTCAAAGGCAAGACCGCATACTTCGGCGCCATTAACAACGCAAGGTTTAAGAGAAAAGTCATCCCCGGGGATGTGCTGATCCTGGAGACTGAGCTGATAAAGCGCAAAGGCTCCATCGGCATCGCAAGGGCAAAGGCCACAGTGGACGGTAAGACTGCTGTGGTGGCTGAGCTTACCTTTGCCATCGGCTGACAACTGAGGTCTTATATGTTAAAAGATTACCCGTCTGTTAAGTCCGTCGCCTGTGTAAACGGGCTTATCCTCAAGTGGATAGCCGTCATTACCATGCTGATCGACCATGTGGGAGCAGTGCTGTTTCCCTATCAGATGGGTTTTCGTTATGTCGGGCGCATAGCCTTTCCCATTTTCTGTTTCATGCTGGTGGAGGGATTTATAAATACCCGCAGCGTCAGGAAGTATGAGATCAGGCTGCTTATCTTCGCGATCATTTCCGAGATTCCCTTTGACCTGGCTTTCTATCGAACGTCATTGGAATTTACCCATCAAAATGTGTTCTTCACACTTTTCTTAGGGCTTTTGATGCTGGATCTGATACGTTTCGCCGGAAAGAAGACGGGCCCGGGACGGGATGCCCTGACCATGGAGATAGCCATACTTGTGCTCTTTATGGTGGTGGCATACTTGCTGAGAACAGATTACAGTGAGGGCGGCGTCCTCCTCATCTACTGCCTCTGGCGTTTCAGGGGCAGGCATGTGGCAAAACACGTCTGCCTGGGCGCCATACTTCTGGTATTTTACACAGGTATCGAGCTGTTCGGGCTTATTGCCATTCTTCCCATGATTCTGTATAATGGACAGAGAGGATTTAAGGATGGGCTGTACTCAGGACAGAAGAAGGGCGCGGCGGCAGTGGCTGTCAAGTACGCATTTTACATATTCTATCCGGTGCATTTGCTGATAATCCATTTCATGTCTGTGGCTTTCCGATATTAGCCTCAGATTCTGATTCCGGCATTTGGAGCCGGAGGTATTATTGTATGAGCTCGAAGAGCGGAGCAATCGGCTTTTATCCCTGGCGGTGCCCGCAAAGCGGGCAGGTAAGTTTGATTGCCGGAGGATTGCCTTGAATTTTTGGGGACATTTACACACCATAAATCATCATAAATGGCTGGTCATGCAGAGCTGCTTTAAGTGCCACATGTACCGCCAGGGCCTGCTCCACGACCTTTCCAAGTATCATCCCACAGAATTCCGGGTGGGAGTGAAGTACTACCAGGGGGACAAGAGCCCCAACAACGCAGAGCGGGAGGATAAGGGTTACACCTCCGCCTGGCTCCACCACAAGGGCCGCAACAAGCATCACCTGGAGTACTGGATAGACTACGGCAAGTCCACCGATCCCTATCCAGTGGCGGGGATGCGCATGCCGGATAAATATGTGGTGGAGATGTTCATTGACAGGGTCAGCGCCTCGAAGAATTACCAGAAGGATAAATACACTGACCGCTCGGCACTGGACTATTATCACAAGGGTAAATCCCGGCTGATGCTGCACCCGGAGGTGGCGGAGCTTTTGGAGAGGCTACTTACCATGCTGGCGGAGCATGGGGAGGATTACACCTACGATTACATCCGCAGGGAGATCCTACATAATAAGAAGTGATGATACCAGGGTCAAATCGACCTGAAATGGATGCTTGCATCCAATTTCAGGTATTTGACCCGCCCAAAACATG
>JAJPYU010000290.1 GCA_021204765.1 Clostridiales bacterium | reverse complement strand
CGGAGAAGGAGGGATTTGAACCCTCGCGCCGCTATTAACGACCTGCACCCTTTCCAGGGGTGTCCCTTCAGCCATCTTGGGTACTTCTCCACGGTGTCTAACTAATAAAAAAATATATATTTGTAAGCTTCATAACGGAGAGTGTGGGATTCGAACCCACGCGCCCTTTCGGACAAACGGTTTTCAAGACCGCCCCGTTATGACCACTTCGGTAACTCTCCGGACACATTCGCCTCAGGCGAGCGCAAAGGTTATTATACTATCCAAAAATCACGATGTCAACCGCAAAAAGAGCTTTTGCAGGCAAAAAGTTTCTATAAGAATACCCATGAAATCCGGCATGGCTTGCGGTATACGATCATCTATCCAGGCGCAGGAGGCGCACAGTTTACCTGTGCGCCACAAGGCTATCCTCAAGCACCTTCTCCTCGCCGCAGAGGGTGATAGGTATATGCACCCGGCTACTGAGACTGCTGACCTTAACCTGCTCGTGGGTGATATCCACAGCGATATCCTGCCCCTTCCAGATGAAGGTATATTTAAGTCCGCTCCATTCTTTCGGCAGTGCCGGGTCTATGCGGAGCTTTCCTCCCAGCATCCGCAGTCCCCCGAAGCCATAGACCACGCCCTGCCATATGCCTCCGAAGGACGCGGCGTGGATGCCTGCATCGGAGGTGGTCATCACCGGCCCCATGTCTATGTCCACGGATTTGCTGAAGAAGTCGTAAGCCATATCCATCTCACGCATATCCGCCGCCAGCACGGCATGGCTGCAGAGTGAAAGGGAGGAATCATGAAGCGTTCTCTCAGCATAATATTTCCAGGTAGCTTCCTTTACCTGGTGGGGGAAGAGATCCTCCATGAGGAAAAACAGCACCAGCACATCGGCCTGCTTGCTGACCTGTATCTGGTTTATCTGGGTCAGATTGTAGTCCCGCATAATGCCGCCCACGAAATCCTGGGCCTTGTATTTCGACAGGTCTATATCCTTCAATGTAAGGTAAGTGGAATCCTGGGGCAGCACCCCGTTCTCACCGGGGATGGGCAAAAACACCCTGTCTGCCTTCTCGCTCCACAGGGCATAATAGTCATCCAGACCCAGCTTCTCATTCAGCCTGTCGAATATTTCACGCCTGCTGCCTTTAAGGAGCTCATAGTACTCCATGGCCTTTTTCATATTCCAGACTGCCAGGTAATTGGTGAAAGCGTTGTCTGTCTTGTGTTCCTTGTACTCATCGGGGCCCACCACATCGCAGATATGGTAGAGCCCGTCCTCGGTCACCGTCTCGGAGAAAAGCTTCTCACCAGTGGCCTCGTCCACAGTTTCGTGGATCTGGCGGCATTTATCCTCCAGGCGGGAGACCCAGAATCTGGCTGTGTCAAATATCAGCTCATACCCATATCTGTCCATATAGTCCTGATCACCGGAAATGGTGTAGTACTGCCACACCCCGAAGGCCACGTCGGCCGTGATGTGCTGCTCTATAAAGCCTGACCAGACCTTCACCGGCAGCCCCGTGAGTATATCCACGTCCATGTACTCCGGCGTGACCTCGCCGTCGTCAAGCCAGGCCGCCTCCCAGGGGAACATTGCGCCCTGATATCCGTTGTGGGCAGCCTTTTTGTGAGCCCCGGGCAGGGAAAGGTAACGGTACTCCTCCAGCTTCCTGGCGATCTCCGGCTGTGTAAAAGTATAATAAGGAAGAAGGAAGATCTCAGTATCCCAGAAGCAGTGGCCTCTGTATCCCTCCCCGGAAAGTCCTTTTGCCCCTATGTTCATCCTGGAATCATGGGCCGGGACCATTATGTTCATATGGTACTGGGCAAAACGTATGGCAAACTGATCGTGATCATTTCCCTCTATGGTGATGGGCACCCTGTCCCAGACTTTCTCCTGCCATATTCTCGCCGTGTCAGCAGCCAGTCTCTCGTAGCCATACGCCAGCTGTTCCTTTACGGCTCCCAGGGAAAGGGCCTGGATCTCAGCCACAGTCATCCCCTCAACATCATTATCCCTGGAGGTATAAACATTGCTGTGCTTCTCAATGACAAGGCTTTCCCCGGCGGGAACAGTGATATCGTAGGCCGCATAGACCCGGCGGGTATCCATATAGATCTGAGGCTTTATGTCCGCCTCCCTGCCGCCCGTCCAAAAGCGGTGTCCGGTATTTTCCACAAAGCTCACGTCGGACTGGGTAGTCCTGGCGATGTACTGGATATAGCGGTTGTCAAAAAAGCGCTTGCTGCCCTCAGTGAAATGCTGGAAACCTGTATTGGTTACCCGGCCGTCTATGCCGGACTTTACAGTGATATCCATATCGCCGGAGACGGGAACTACCTCCACCCGGGCGGCAAAGGCATGGAGATGATCGGCGGATACCACCCGGCGGAAGATAAGCTTTACCCTGTCGCCCCTGGGAGATACCCACTCCACACGCCTTGTGAGCTCCGCCCTGCGGACGTTAAGCTCCCTGGAATAATAAAGGGTCTGTCCCTGGTCCAGGCAGAAGCGCTCCCCGTTAATCCACAACTCTATGCAGCTCATATCCGCCGCATTGGGAAGCTCTGTGACCGCCTCCGGGTCAGCCTTGTTGAAAGTGCCGTTTATCAGCAGATCCCTGGTCTCACCCAGATAGCGCTCCTCTGCGGCGGAACGCAGACCCAGATAACCGTTTCCCAGGCACATGATGGCCTCGCATTTCCCCAGATGAATGGGGTCGAAGCCATCCTCCCTCAATATCCATTCATTTATCCTGCTGTAATCCATACCCATGATAATCTCCACCTTGTCTTTTAATCCCGGGCGAGGCGCTTACTCTCCCCAGCGCCTGTATCCGTCCACATTTATGCCGAATTTTTCAAGCATTTTCGCCACCAGATGGTGCTCCATCTCCTTCACGGAGACCGCCCCGCTGTAGTATGTGAGGACCGGCGGCATGACAAAGATACCCGGCAGCTTCGCCAGATATGCCATATTGTCCAGATGTATGGGGGAAAAAGGACACTCCCGGGCTGCCAGTACCAGGGTGCGCTTCTCCTTTATGGTCACATCCGCCGCCCGAAGGAGCAGATTGTCACTGTAGCCGTGGGCTATGCCCGCCACGGTCTTCATGGAGCAGGGCACCACTATCATTCCTTCCGTCAGAAAGCTGCCGCTGGCAATGGCCGCACCGATATCTCTATTATCGTAACAGACATCCGCCATTGCCGCTATCCCCTCCGGAGTCACTTGGGACTCCTCCATGGCTGTAAGCTCTGCCCCGTAGGTGAAGACCAGATGGGTCTCCACCCCGGGGTCCGCCGCCAATACTTTTAAAAGATGTGACGCCAGCGGAAAACCGCTGGCGCCGCTGATACCTACGATGATACGTTTCATCTATACGCTCTCCTTAGAAAAGGTCCGGAAGCCAATGTTTCGGATCCACCTCCATGAAGGGCGCTCTCCTGAAGCGGTCCTTCTGGTCATAGGGGATGGTGCAATCGAAGATGGCCTTGCAGGCTATGCCGGTGCCCCTGATATTGCAATCATACTTCGGATTGTTGGAGGGGTCAAGGGGATGGCACTGCACACCGGGGATCGTGATAAGATCCCTGTCCGCCTGGAAACGGGTGGTCATGGCCCACATGACATCCTTGATGTCGAATGGATCCACATCCTCATCCACAATGAAGACATGTTTCAGCTCCGCAAAGGCAGAAAATGCCAGCAGTGCAGCCTGTCTCTGCCGTCCCTCGTCGGAGGGCATTGACTTCTTAAACTGAAGAATGGCGATATATTTACCGCCGCCGCTGGAGGCGCAGTATACATTCTGAAGTCTCCCGGGCATAGCCTTATCTATCATGGAAATGATGCTGGCCTCAGTGGGAATGCCTGCCATGGAGACATGCTCCTCGGAGGGTCCTATGCAGGTCTGCATGATAGGATTAACCCTATGTGTGACTGCCTTTACCTTTATGATAGGAAGCGCAGGATTGGCCGGACCGTTGTATCCGGGGAACTCGGGCATGGCATAGCCTGTGTTGGAATTGGCATCCTCCCTGACTCTCCTTTCCGGGAGCACCTCACCCTCTATGACGTACTCGGCGTTGGCAATGGCCTTCTCATTTATGGTCAGGCATTTTACCAGTTCCACCGGCTTGTGGCGGATGGCGCCGGCTATCTGCAGCTCATCATATCCCAGAGGCGTTGTGGGAGGCTCAAAGCAGGCAGAGACCTCTATGGCCGGGTCCACGCCGATGGAGATGGAAATGGGCAGGGCCTCCCCTCTCTCCTCAGCCAGGTCGAAGAAATGTCCGATGTGGCGGGCACCGGGCTGGAAGAATACGGATATCTCATCCTCATTCTGGAGGCACATGCGATGGATAGTGATGTCGGAGGTCCCGGTCTCAGGGCTGGTGGCATAGCACATGCCCAGAGTGATATAAGGGCCGGCATCCTCAGGGGTGTTGGTGGGTGCCGGTACCAGCTTCCTGATATCGAAGCCGGGCTCTGTGGCCAGATGCACCACCTCCTGGCATTTCGCCTGCTCGTTGGGGATGACCACTGGAGCTATGGGATTGGCGACACTGTCCTTTAAGAGATAGCCCAGCCTCTTCGGATCGCAGTCCAGGAGCGCTCCCACTCTCTTCCTGCTGGCCAGAAGGCCGATAAGCACTTTTGCGTCCGGGTGTCCCTTTACGTTGTTAAATATCATGGCCGGGCCCTCCTGTGTGGGTCTCATGCAAGTGCCGCCGGCTCCCACGTGGCGGTAGACTCCTGAGATCTCAGCCTCGGGAGCGGCCTCCACGTCTGTCTCTACTAACTGTCCCGGTATGGTCTTTAAAAATTCCAGTGCGGAACGAAGATCATTTATATTGTTTGACATAATATTTCTCCTCCCTCGGGTATTTTATCATTTCCCGCAGACTTCTTCAATCCAGTCGCAGACTTCTCCGGGATAATCCGCCTCGCTGTGGGGCTGATCCCAGACCAGGGCATAGTCCACGGGCTTGCCGTTATTGGCAAGAAGCAGGGCCAGGGTCATGCTGACGGAGAAGGAAGTGTCGGCATCACTGGCACCTACGCGGATACGGTAATATTTTGCCTGGTCAGACTCCTCATCGGTGCCGATATAGTTGAAGGGGTTGATGAGATATTTCTGCCTCTCAAGCTCCGGATCATCCACAGCCACGGCATAGGCCTTATAGTACTTCTCGTACTCCTCCGGGAAGTCATCCTTAAGGTCTGCTATCATGCCGGCGATCATATCGTTAAAGTGAGCTACCGGCTCATCGGGAGTGCCGTATACCTTATTCTCGCCACTCTGGCAGGAGAGTATATCAAAGGCTGTGCAGGGTTTCATCCTGCGGCGGTGATTTAAGATGTAGGTGTCAAGGTCGCACACATGGGCCTTGCTGCCATCCCAGCTAAGCCAGCCGCTCTTGTCCTTTCCGGGAACCATCATGGTCGGCGGGGCAAAGGAAGGCATCTCCGGTGCTCCCTTGGGAGGACGGGAAACCATATCTCCCAGTGTCGGAGGCTCCATAGGCTCACCGGGCATACCCTCAGGGCCGCCAATGGGAGGCTTATTTAATGCTACTCCGGGGCCTGCGTGCCCTTGCATCATGTCAGCGTCATCCTTATCGTCTCCGGGAGGAGCCATGACTTCGCTGCTGTAATTGCCGGAAAGGTAATCGGCGACAGAGTAATCGGCATCCAACTCGCCCTTGTCCAGCTTGGCGAGGAATTTTGTGATGGAGGCATCGATGACCTTCATCAGGTAATCGTAGGCGCTGCCGCTGCGGCCGTCAGGGTTTAATACCAGGGCATCACCGGTCTCGGGATCGGTAAGGCCAAGGTTGTTAAAATAGCAGATATAGCTGTTTTTAAGCTTCTCAGAGAGGGCCTCCTCAAAGGGAGTCATGACCCCGGCAGGGCCTGCCGGTGAGGACTCATTCTCCTTGTCAGCATTAAACATCCACTCGTAGGCCAGATCAGCGTGGTCCAGGTCCGTGATAGGGCAGTAGATCTGGGCGGCGTAAACATCATCCCGCTCATCCATGAATGCCCCTGCCTCCTCGAGAAGACGGTCATAATTCTTGTTATTTCCGGTCACGGAAAGAAGTGTGGACATGGCACCGCCGGCACTCCAACCCACGGAGACGATTTTTTCCAGATCTCCGGGAATGTAAGCCGTGTTGTGGCGGAGGAATCTGAGCACTACTTTTAAATCGATGAGGTTCGCCGGAGCCTTGCCGGTGCGGACGCCGTTTGCATCCTTGGACTCATGTCCTCTGTTTCCGCAGGTCACATATACGAAGCCGCGCTCAAGGTACTGGGGACCGAAGCAGCGGGGACCGCCCAGCCACATATGGGGCATCTGCATGTAACCGGCAGAGTTGTTGTTTAAGATCACCGGGGCAGTGGCCGCGGTGTAGCCGTTCATCTCTCCTTCGGGATCGATGACGCCGCCCTCCTTCATGTAAGGAGCGGGGACGAAGATGGAGAGGCGCTGGAACTTGGGGGTCACGGCTTTGGGAGTGTAAATGACGTCCTCCAGGCACCAGACGTTGTACTTCTCATCGAAAGTCCAGCAATCAGCGACCTCCGAGAGGTCCATGGTCTTATTGATAATAGGGATAGTAGGATTCATAAAAAATTACCTCCTTTATAATGGTTATATGTGGGTGTCCGGTAAGCCGCAGAAAGCGTCCACTGGCGATATTCCCTTAAACTCGCTGCGTCCCATCAATTTCTCAATGACTGCCTCTATCATGGGACGGTGGCAGCTGTAGGCATTGATGTAGGTCTTCACCCGGGGAACGTCCTGGAGATGATAGGGATTAGAGAAGGAGACGAAGATGCTGGGCTCCTCCCAGACATGGCGGGGCACGTCCAGGGCGTGCTTCTTCGCCCAGAAGAGCCGGACCACGGTCTGGTTCGAGGCCTGTTCGCAATTTGCCAGACAGAGGGTCAGGCGATGGGGATCCAAATCCTTTGTTCCGTGCATGTCTTCCCTGTCTATATCAAAGACTTCCACCTTAAAACCTTCCTTCTGTAAAAGCTCTCTGGCGATCCCTGTCATGCTGCCGTCCACAGTATCGTCATTTCCGAAAGTAACAAGGCGGATAGTGGGAAATCTTTCCGGCGAGATGGGCAGTATATCCTGATTGTTCTTCACCAGGGTCACGGCCTTATCAGCACATTCCCTCTGCCAGAGCTTTGCCGGAATCCCGGGAACCGCCTGGCCGGACATGGCATCCAGCCGCGTCTTCATGGCCAGGATCCTGGTGACAGCTTCATCAAGACGCTTCTCTGAAAGCAGCCCATTCTTTATCCCATCCAGCATATACTGATAATCCTCGTATATATCCGTGGAGAATACCAGCAGATCGGCACCTTCCGCTATGTCAGCGGGAATAGCCCTTTCTCTTGGCATGGCCTGGGTAAATCCGGCCATAATGG
>JAJPYU010000039.1 GCA_021204765.1 Clostridiales bacterium | reverse complement strand
GATAGAACTCCATATCCGGATGGGCTTTCAGCTTATTGTACAGGTACATTATATGCAGGATGTTCAGCAACTGTCTCTTGTACTCGTGAAGCCTCTTGGTCTGGACGTCAAAAATGGAACGGGGATCCACCTCTATACCGTTATGATCCAGGATGTATTTGGCCAGACGGACTTTATTCTTGTACTTGATGTTCATAAACTCCTGCTGTGCCCTCTCATCGTCAAGATACACTGAAAGCTTTCTCATGTGGGAGAGGTTCGTGATCCAGTCGTTGCCTATCTTGTCCGTGACCCAGTCTGCCAGCAGCGGGTTCGCATGATAGAGGAAACGCCGCTGGGTGATACCGTTGGTCTTGTTATTGAATTTCTCAGGATAGAGCTCAAAGAAATCCTTAAGCTCCCTCTTTTTCAGTATCTCGGTGTGGAGCCTTGCCACGCCGTTTACGGAAAAGCTGACCGCGATAGCCAGGTTAGCCATGCGGACCTGGCCGTCGTGGATGATGGCCATCCTGTCCTTCCTGGCCTGGTCTCCCGGGAACTTCTGCTCAATGTAAAGCAACAGTCTGCGGTTGATCTCCTCCACCACCTGGTAAATCCTGGGAAGAAGCCTTGAAAAGATCTCTATAGGCCATTTCTCAAGTGCCTCGCTCATAATAGTGTGGTTCGTATAGGCGCAGGTCTTTGTGGCCACATCCCAGGCCTCATGCCAGCCCAGCCCCTCCTCGTCCATAAGGATGCGCATCAGCTCAGCCACAGCCACTGTGGGATGGGTATCATTCATCTGGAAGACGACTTTCTCATAAAGCCTCGTGATATCAGGGTGATACTTTTTATATCTGGCCACTGCCCTCTGCACTGAGGCTGACACGAAGAAATACTGCTGTTTAAGCCTCAGCTCCTTGCCCTGGATATGATTGTCATTGGGATAGAGGACATCCACAAGGTTCCGGGCCAGGTTCTCCTGCTCCACAGCCTTGTGGTAGTCGCCCTTGTCAAAAGAATCCAGCTGGAACTCGTTTATGGGCTCCGCATCCCATGTCATCAGGGTGTTTACCATATTGTTATTGTATCCGACGATCGGCATATCGTAGGGCACGGCCCGTACTGCCTGGTAATTCTCATGAATGAACTTCGTCTTGCCGTTGGGCAGAGGCTCCGAGCGGACGTAGCCTCCGAATTTCACTATGAAAGTGTGCTCCGGACGGCGCAGCTCAAAGGGATAGCCGTTTTTCAGCCAGTTATCCGGCTCCTCCACCTGGGCACCGCCCACTATCTTCTGCTTGAACATGCCGTAGCGGTAGCGGATGCCGCAGCCGTAAGCCGCATAACCCAGGGTCGTCAGGGAATCCATAAAGCAGGCTGCCAGACGTCCCAGGCCGCCGTTTCCCAGAGCCGGATCCGGCTCCTCATCCTCTATGACATCAAGGTTAAAGCCCAGCTCATCCAGAGCTTCCCTCACCTGTTTATAGGCCGTGAGGTTTATCAGGTTATTTCCCAGTGCCCGTCCCATCAGAAACTCCATGGACATATAGAAGATTATCTTCGGATCCTCGTCATCAAAGGCCTGCTGAGTGGCCATCCACTGGTCAATTATCACGTCCTTTACCGTGTAGGATACCGCCTGGAATACCTCCTGGTCGGAGGCCTCAGACAGTTTTTTCCTATAGAGGACCCTGACATTATCCTTTACCTCAGCTTTAAATCTTTCCTTGTCAAAAAGAATATTTTTGTTGCTCATTGTCTCTCCACCCCCAACATTACTCTGTGTCTGTTGATGTTCCATTCTTTTGTGTAACCGCATGTTGTACCTCCGCGGATCTCTGCCGCCAGCACATCGTGAGCGATCTCACCGCCGTGTTCCTTAAAAATACGGTCGATGGTCTCGTCTGCCTCGTATGTAACGGTAATATGATCCATTACTTCAAAATCCGCCTCCTTGCGCATGGTCTGGATCTTGCTGATAAGCTCCCTGACAAGCCCCTCGTCTATAAGCCCGGGGGTCATGTGGATATCCAGGACCACCGTGATGTCTCCGCCGCTCTCCGTGGCAAAGCCTTCAGTCTGGACCACTGAGATCAGCAGGTCATCTTCTGAAAGGATAATCGAATCGTCTATGTCTGTCAACCTAATTTCACCCTTCTTTTGAAGCTCGGCCCAGGCTTTGGCTCCGTCAATTGAAGCCAGTGCCTGCTTTATCTGCCCCAGGAACCTGCCGTACTTAGGACCCACGGTCTTAAGCTGGGGCTTGAATTCATAAGTGGTGTATCCGCTGACGTCGTCGGTGTAGGTGACCTTCTTCACATTTAGCTCATCGGCGATGATATCTGTAAAATATGCGGGCAGCACATCAGGGGCCTTCACCATCATCTCAGCTATAGGCTGGCGGTTCTTGATGCCGGAGGTATTCCTGGCGGCACGGCCTAATACAACTATCTTCAGGACCTGGTCCATATCCTTTTCAAGCTCAGGGTCGATCATGGACTCATCCGCCACGGGATAGTCGCAGAGGTGGATGCTCTCAGGGGCACTGGGGTCGATGTTACACACCAGGTTCCGATAAATGTCCTCGGTCATGAAGGGAATCATGGGAGCCGCCGCCTTGGCGATAGTCACAAGGGCTGTGTAGAGGGTCATGTAAGCGTTTATCTTATCCTGCTCCATTCCCTTTGCCCAGTAGCGCTCACGGCCCCGGCGGACATACCAGTTGCTCATATCGTCCACAAATGACTGTAATTCCCTGGCCGCCTCCGGTATGCGGTAATTTCCAAGGTGGGAGTCCACAGTCTTCACCGTGGAATTAAGGCGGGAAAGGAGCCATTTATCCATGACAGATAATTTGTCATACTCCAGCTCATATTTCGTGGCGTCAAACTCATCGATATTCGCATATAATACAAAGAAGGCGTAGGTATTCCACAGGGTGCCCATGAACTTCCTCTGGCCCTCCTGCACCGCTTTCCCGTGGAAACGGTTGGGCAGCCAGGGGGCTGAATTGATGTAGAAATACCAGCGGATTGCATCGGCACCGTAAGTCCCCAAAGCCTCGAAGGGATCCACGGCGTTACCTTTGGACTTGCTCATCTTCTGGCCGTTCTCATCCTGGACATGGCCCATGACAATGACATTCTCATAGGGAGCGCAGTCAAAGAGCATGGTGGACTCGGCCATGAGGGAGTGAAACCAGCCTCTGGTCTGATCCACGGCCTCGGAGATAAACTGGGCCGGGAACTGCTGCT
Source organism: Clostridiales bacterium (assembly GCA_021204765.1). Taxonomy (GTDB): domain Bacteria; phylum Bacillota; class Clostridia; order Lachnospirales; family Lachnospiraceae; genus Eubacterium_I. Next base: position 4,272 of record JAJPYU010000039.1, on the reverse strand, counting down.
CGAAAATCTCCTTATTCTCAAAGGGATAGTGATGCTGGGCGAAGGGCATGGCGCCGGAATCAAACCAGCAGTCTATTACCTCCGGGACACGGTGCATAGTCTTACCGCAAACCGGGCAGGTGATGGTGATCCCATCTATATAAGGACGATGCAGCTCTACGGTCTTCGCCGCGGGATTGCCGCTCTTTGCGTAGAGCTCATCCCGGCTGGCTATGGACTCCAGATGGCCGCACTCACACTCCCAGATGTTGAGGGGTGTGCCCCAGTAACGGTTCCGGGAGATGGCCCAGTCCTGGATATTTTCCAGCCAGTTGCCGAAACGGCCCTTGCCGATGGACTCGGGAATCCAGTTTACCGTGTTGTTATTTCTGATCAGCTCATCCCTCACCGCAGTCTCACGGATGTACCAGGACTCCCTGGCGTAGTAGATAAGGGGCGTGTCGCAGCGCCAGCAGTGGGGATACTCGTGCTCGAACTTAGGTGCATCAAAGAGCTTTCCCTCCTTGTCCAGGTCGGTGAGGATAAGGGGATCTGCCTTCTTCACAAAGACTCCGGCGTAATCTGTCTCCTCAGTCATCAGGCCCTTGCTGTCCACCAGCTGGACGAAGGGCAGGTCGTAATTCTTCCCTACCACAGCGTCGTCCTCACCGAAGGCCGGGGCGATATGGACTATGCCTGTGCCGTCGGACATGGTGACATAGGTATCGCAGGTGACGTAAAAGCCCTTCTTTCCCTGCTTATCCGCCACTGCTTTGGCGCAGGCAAATAAAGGCTCATACTCCCTGTACTCCAGATCGGTACCCTTGTATTTTTCTAGGATCGTATAACCTTTTTCTTTTATCTCTTTCCCTGCGTCTGACAGGTCACCATCTGCGCCCTGGTCAGCGGCATCATTTTCCTTCGAAGCGAATCTTCCGAGAACTGTATCCAGCAGAGCCTCGGCCATGTAATAGGTATAGCCGTCCCCTGCCTTCACCTTCACGTAAGTATCATTGGGATTCACGCAGAGGGCCACATTGCTGGGCAGGGTCCAGGGGGTGGTGGTCCAGGCCAAAAAGTATGCGTCCTCTCCCACTACCTTAAATCTGACGATGGCGGAGCGCTCCTTCACCGTCTTATATCCCTGGGAGACCTCGGCTGTGGACAGGGGGGTACCGCAGCGGGGGCAATAGGGGACTATCTTAAAGCCCTTGTAAAGGAGTCCCTTATTCCAGATCTGGTTTAAGGCCCACCACTCGGACTCGATGTAATCGTCATCGTAAGTCACGTAAGGGTCGTCCATATCGGCCCAGAACCCCACTGTGTTGGAGAAATCCTCCCACATGCCCTTGTATTTCCAGACGGACTCCTTGCATTTCTGGATGAAGGGCTCCATGCCGTACTCCTCAATCTGCTCCTTGCCGTCCAGGCCCAGGGCTCTCTCCACCTCCAGCTCCACCGGGAGGCCGTGGGTGTCCCAGCCGGCCTTCCTGGGGACCATATGGCCCTTCATAGTCTGATATCTGGGGATCATATCCTTGATGACCCGGGTCAGGACGTGGCCTATGTGAGGCTTCCCATTGGCCGTGGGCGGGCCGTCATAGAATGTATAGACGGGGCAGCCCTCCCGGGCCTCCATGCTCTTCTTAAATATATCGTTATCCCGCCAGAACTGCGCTGTCTTCTTCTCGCGCTCGACGAAATTCAGATTGGTATCGACTTTGTCGTACATGATAATACCTCCGTAAGACGCTAAAATTCTCACGCTGTATATAATACCGTTTCAAAAGTGTTTTGTAAATAAAAGATTTAGTTACATACCTGCTTCTTTATCACAGATCAAGACTGTCCGGATCAAGGAGAAAATCAATGATGCCCATTATGACAATGCCCTCCTCATTGCGCCAGAGTTTGGTATTGTCCTTTACCAAAATAATTTTCTTAAAGGAATCTGCTATATGAACCAGGGAATTCTGTTCCTGCTGCATTTTTGCGGCATCCGGAATTGCAAATGCTGACTGGATATAATAACGCCGATTCCCCTTGTTGCAAACAAAATCAACTTCCAGATTCCTGCGCGCCAACTTCCCGTCCGCATCACGTTCAGATATCCCAACGATGCCGATATCTACATTAAATCCCCGAACCAGAAGCTCATTGTAAATGATATTTTCCATGATATGGTTTTCTTCCTGCTGGCGGAAATTCAGCTGCGCATTGCGCAGGCCAACGTCAGTAAAATAATATTTAAACGGGGACGCAATATATTTCCTGCCCTTTATATCATCGCGCTGTGCTTTACAGATAAAGAAAGCATCTGTCAGATAAGCGATATAGCTGGAAATCGTCTTGTCTGTGGTCGGCATTTTGTTGCTAGCGAAGGTATTGGCCAGCTTGGTGGGGTTGGTAAGAGACCCGACCGCAGAGGCCAGGACATTGACCAGCACCGGCATAATGTTGTCGCCGCGCAGATGATTCCGTTCCTCGATGTCCTTAAAATATAATTCCCTGCACAGATTGATCAGATATGCGGATTTCTGCTCATCTGATTTCATACTCAGGATCAGGGGAAGGCCTCCATAAGTGTAATAATCCTTCCATGCATCATATTTGTCTCCGGGATATGCGGATACATACTCAAAAAAGGACAGCGGGTAAACCCGTATCTCATCCCCGCGCCCGCGGAATTCGGTCAGAACGTCGGAGGACAGAAATTTAGAATTACTGCCGGTAACATAAATATCCACATTTTCACGACGGTTCAGTCCGTTGAGTACGGATTCAAACCCCTCACAAAACTGCACCTCATCCAGGAAAACATACCACATATCGTCATCTGTCAGGCGTTCCCTGACATAGGCACTGAGCTTTTTCCTGTCGCGAAGCTCTTCATAGTCCTCATCATCCAGGGGAATCCGGATGATCCTGGAAGCGTCAACACCGGACTGCAGAAGGTATTGATAATACAGATTGAACAACAGATAGGACTTTCCGCACCTGCGGATGCCGGTGATCACTTTGATCAGTCCGTTTTCACGGCGCTCAATTAACCTGTTTAAATATATCTCACGTTTGATTTCTTTCATCCCGGCCCCCTTATTACGGATTTTTGCATCATGATGCATTTTCCCGTAACTGTATTTAACCGTATTATATATGAATGCTGTAGAAAAATCAATCATCTAAGGCATATTTATTACGGGCTTTTGTAACAATATGCAATTTCCCGGAATAAACCCAGCAAGAAATTTTCTTATCAAACAATTCTTTTTTCCCAATGGTCAACTGCAATAAACTTTTTCTTTCAGAAACTTGCTTACGGTGTTCCGATTGACCTTATAAATACGGGCTATCTCGCAGATTGACACGCCTTGCTCTCGCAAATCCTTGATAATCTCCTCTTTCCCGGACAATTTTACATGGGAAGACTTCCGGCCTTTGGGGCGGCCAAGCACGACCCCCTCTGCCTTCTTCCGCGCCAGAGCCTCCTTAGTCCTCTGGCTTATCAGATTTCTCTCTATCTCGGCAGATAAACCGAAGGCAAAGGCCAGTACCTTGCTCTGGATATCGTCACCAAGGCGATATCCGTCCTTTATGGTCCAAACCTTGCATTCCTTAGTCATACACTGATTCAAAATCTCCATTATCATGAAGAGATTCCTTCCCAGCCTGGAGAGTTCAGAACAAATGATGAGATCATCTTTCTTCACCTTGTTTAGGAGCATTCCCAGTTCCCTTTTGTCATAACTCTTTGTCCCGCTGACGGTCTCCTCAATCCATCCATTGATCTTCAGGTCATTCGCCTTGCAGAAATTGATGATCTCAAATCTCTGATTCTCCACTGTCTGCTTGTCACTGCTCACTCTGATGTACCCGTAATTCATTATTCACGCGCTCCTTTACTTTATTTGTTGAAAGCAAATCTCCCGGATATGTCTTCGAGGCAGCACCTGCCGGGAGAAATGCATTGATAAGTTATCAGAACAGCATAAAATATTTGAGCGTTTTTGTAATGCAGAATAAGAGCTCCATGGGATTCTCCGGTTCTGACAGCTGGACCATACTATCTCCCATTGAGCAGAGCATCAAGGAGAAAATAGAGGCCGTAGGCGCGCCGCTGAAGGACTGGGATATCAGCATAAACTATGGCATAAAGACTGGCCTTAACGACGCATTCATCATTTCAGGGGAGAAAAAAGATGAACTAATAGCTGAGGATCCCCGCTCTGCCGAGATCATTCGACCGATTTTGAGAGGCAGGGATATTAAGCGGTATGGTTATAATTTTGCTGA
>JAJPYU010000157.1 GCA_021204765.1 Clostridiales bacterium | reverse complement strand
TTTTGACGCCACGGAAAAGGAGCCAAGCGTCCTCCCGGTGCGCATACCGAATATTCTTGTAAACGGTGCCGAGGGCATTGCTGTGGGTATGGCGACCAGTATCCCGCCTCACAATCTGGGGGAGGTCATCGACGGGGTCATCGCCTGCATGAAGGACCCGGATATCACCACTGAGGAGATGATGGAGATCATCCCCGGGCCGGATTTCCCCACCGGCGGCATAGTGATAAATAAGGACGAGCTTACCGCTATCTACGAGAGCGGCAATGGGAAGATAAAGCTCCGGGGCAAGGTGCAGATCGAGAAGGTGAAGGGCGGTAAGGAAAATATCGTCATCACCGAGATCCCCTACACCATGATAGGATCCAATATCGGCAAGTTTTTAAACGACGTCTACTCCCTGGTGGAGACGAAAAAGACCACGGATATCGTGGACATTTCCAACCAGTCCTCAAAGGAGGGCATACGCATAGTCATTGAGCTTAAAAAAGGTGCCGACGCGGAGAATATCTGCAATCTTTTATATAAGAAGACCCGCCTGGAGGACACTTTCGGCGTGAACATGCTGGCGGTGGCAAACGGGCGGCCGGAGACCATGGGTATCGTCTCCATCATAAAGCACAATGTCCGTTTCCAGTACGAGCTGGCCACCAGGAAATATACCACCCTGCTCAATAAGGAAAAAGAGAAGCAGGAGATACAGGAGGGCCTGATAAAGGCCTGCGACGTCATTGACCTCATTATCGAGATCCTCCGGGGCAGCAAGAATATAAAGCAGGCGAAAGCCTGTCTGGTGGAGGGAGACACATCAGGGATAAAGTTTAAGTCCCAGCTTTCCAGAAAGACGGCCTCCATGCTGCATTTTACCGAGCGGCAGGCCAGCGCCATACTGGAGATGCGCCTTTATAAACTCATTGGACTGGAGATAGAGGCACTGATAAAAGAACACGATGAGACCCTCAGGAATATTGAGTCTTATGAGAAGATTTTAAAGAGCCGCGCCGCCATGGTGAAGGTCCTGATAAAGGAGCTGCTGAAGTTTAAAAAGGAATTTGCCACGCCCAGGAAGACTCTTATTGAAAATGGAAAAGAGGCGGTCTACGAGGAGAAGGCTCCGGAGGCTATACAGACCATGCTTCTCATGGACCGTTTCGGGTACGTGAAGTCCGTTGACATGGCGACTTTCGAGAGAAATAAAGAGGCCGCGGAGCAGGAATCCAGGGAGATCATCCCTGTGATGAGCGATGACAGGGTCCTGCTCTTTACTGACACCGGACAGATGCACACGGTGAAGATGGCGGATGTGCCTTTCGGGAAATTCCGGGATAAGGGCATACCGGTGGACAATATCTGCAATTATGACAGCTCCTCGGAGAATATCGTGGGGCTGGCGGCCTGTGGCGATATGGCCGGAAGGAAGCTGCTCTTTGTGACAAAGGCGGCCATGGTAAAGCGGGTGGACGCATCGGAATTCGACGTGGCCAAGAGGACCATCGCGGCCACGAAGCTCTCCGGGGGCGATGCCCTGCTGTGTGTCGGGCTGGCTGAGGATGACGACACTTTTGTCATGGCCAGCGGGAAGAGTTATTTCCTTAGGGTCACCGTGGGGGATATTCCGGCGAAGAAGAAGGGAGCCATAGGGGTGAGGGGGATGCGCCTCGCAGCCGGGGACAGCCTTACCAATGCGTGGATCTTAAGCAGCGAGACAAGTCCCGCCGTCACCATTAATGGGAAAGAAGTAATACTCAACCGGCTGCATATAGGGAGCCGGGATACCAAAGGGGTAAAACGTTGAATTATAAGGACGCTATGGCCTTCCTGGAAGGCACAAAGAAATATGGCAGCAGGCTCGGTCTGGATTCGATTCGGACGCTGATGTCAGAGCTGGGTGATGTCCAGACGAGGCTGCCGGTGGTGCATATCGGCGGAACTAATGGGAAAGGCTCTGTCGGGGCGTATCTGTCGTCGGTTCTGACGGAGGCAGGATATCGGGTAGGGTGGTTTAATACCCCTGATGTCTTTTCCTATGAGGAGGAGTTCCGTATCTGTGGGGTGCCTATCGGGCAGGAGCGGCTGGCAGAGATTTTTACGGAGGTGAAAGCGGCCTGTGCCCGGATGATGGCGCGGGGATTCTTTCATCCCACGCGATTTGAGGTGGAGACTGCGGCGGCATTTCTCTGGTTTTGCGAGGAGGGTTGCGACATCGCCATCATGGAGGTGGGCATGGGCGGCGAGACCGATGCCACCAATATCATAGAGCGCCCCCTGGTCTCGGTGCTCACCCATATCGGCATGGACCACATGAGATTTCTGGGAAATACCCCTGCCGAGATAGCGGCGGTGAAGGCCGGGATCATCAAGCCCGGCTGCCCGGTGGTGACGGTATCCCAGGATGCGGATGTCATGAGCGTCATAGAGGAGAGGTGCCGGGAGTGCGGGGCACCGCTTTTTATATCTGAAAATGTTGGCTCAGAAAATAGCAATATTAAAAATGGGGAAATTGGGAATTCCGGCAATAAAAATAAGGAAAATAATTGGGATGGAATAGCAGATGTATCATCAAAAGATTTTTCAAATATAGTTATAAAAACAAATCTCCATGGTATTTTCCAACAGGAAAATCTGTCCTGCGCCTTAAAGGTATTGGAAATCCTGCAGCCGCAGTACCCGGCCATTACAGCCGAGACTGTCGCTGATGGCATAGCCAATACCCGCTGGCCGGGGCGTTATGAGAAGATAGCCTCCCACCCTGATATTTATCTGGACGGAGCCCACAATGAGCCGGCGGCGCGTCGTCTGAGCGAGTCACTGGATGCGGATTTTCAGGGCAGGAAGATACATTACATCATGGGGGTGCTGGCGGACAAGGATTATGCCACCATGGCGGACATCATGTTTACATCAGGAGATACAGTCTACACCGTAACCCCGCCGAATCCCAGGGGACTTCCTGCAGAGGAACTGGCAAACTGCCTGCGGGAGAAAAATATTACAGCTGTCCCTTGTCTAACTATTAAGGATGCTGTATCATGTGTTTTAGGGGATGCAACTGTAGATGATGTAATACTTGCTTTTGGGTCGCTTTCATACCTTAAGGAGGCACGTGAGATTTGTTACAGATGGGAAAAGGATTTTAAAACCGGGAAGGAGAACTAAAGATGATTTGTATTAAATGCAGATCCGGGGTAGAAAAAAGTTTTACTACAGATGTTACCGAATTAGAAAATGGTATTGTGATTGTTAGGCATGTGCCCTCTTATAAATGCAAGGAGTGCAATGAAGTAATTTATACAGGAGATGTAGTTGCGAAGCTTGAAAAGATTTTGGAGTCCGCTAAAAAACTTATGCAGGAGATTTCCGTGGTTGAGTATTCCATGGTTGCATAATAATTATGAAAAATTATAAGTATATTTTCTGGGATCTGGACGGCACACTAATAAACACTTATGAAGGCGTCTCAAACTGCGTCCAGCATGCCCTGGATCATTATGGAATAGACCTGCGGGGTACGGATTACAGCTGTTTTATCGGGCCGCCGCTCAGGTATTCTTTCCCCAAATATGCGGGTATTCCCGAGAAAGATGTCGAGGAGGCCGTTAGTTTCTTCCGCGAGCGTTACGATACGATCGGCGTCTATGAGTGCGAGCCCTTCCCGGATGTAAAAGAGACCCTGCTGGCCTTTAAGGCGGCGGGATACACCCAGGCCCTGGCATCCTCAAAGCTGGAGGACCGCTGCAAAAATATCATAGACAAATTCGGCCTCACCGGCATACTGGATTTCGTAGTGGGTTCAAGCAGGGACGGAAAGATAGATTCGAAGATCGAGGTCTTAAATGAGACTTTTCACATCCTCTCGGAGGCCGACCCCTCCTTTAAAAAGGAGGATGCCGTCCTCATCGGAGACACGAAGTATGACGCCGACGGTGCCCGCCAGGCCGGCATAGACTGCATCGGCGTCTCCTACGGCTTCGGCACCAGGGAGGATCTCCTTGCCCGCGGCGTGGTGAAAATCTATGACAGCCTGAAAGAGCTTGCGGAAGATCTTATCGGGTATACACATTAAACAAAATTTTATATACAGTTGGTATTGCCGGAACTGGGGCTGTCACACTTTTTGATGGCTTCTCAGTAAATATAAAAATCCTGCCCGATAAGGGCAGGATTTTGTAATCTGATGAAATCTGCGGCTTACAGCCCGGTGGTGTAGTCGCTAATGGCGTTGGTGTTTACTTCGATGTGCTCGATACCTTTATTCTCCTGATAAGTCTTGTATCCGGAGTAGGAGACCCAGCCCACGATGACGGCCGCCACGATGATCAATATGACGATGACGAGGATATGGCGGCGCTTTTTCTTCGCCATCTCCTCTTTTACGTGCTTCTTGCTTTCTTTATGTGCATCAACTTTTGCCTGGCTCATTTATACGGTTCCTCCCGAATCCTTTACATTTCATATGCATACTGGCAGGATGGCTACTGCAGGAACGAAATGTAATGAAATTTCAACCGCAAATGAGTATATCACAATCAGGTTTTTCCGTCAACGGCACATTTCGATGATGTGAGCTGCCTGCTTCATAAGAGGCTACCGTGTGAAAAGTAACGTTATCGCGAAACGGGAATGGGCAGCCCTGAAAAAAATCTTTACACAGCGGACTTTTTTTCCTATAATATGGGATATAAGCGCCACAATAGTTTCACCCATCGACATGCTTGCATGGCAGTGGGTGAAACTATTAGTGGTACGTCTGGTCATGAATCTGCTTTCGGAGGAATTCGCATGAGCTATGCAGACAGAGTTTTTATAGATATGTGCCGGGATATACTGGACAACGGTACGGACACCAGGGGTGAGAAGGTTCGCCCGAAATGGGAGGACGGCAGCAGTGCTTACACCATCAAGAAGTTCGGTGTGGTGAACCGTTACGACCTGTCAAAGGAATTCCCGGCGCTGACCCTCAGACGCACGGCTATCAAGAGCTGTACCGATGAGCTGCTCTGGATCTGGCAGCAGAAGTCCAACAATATCCACGACCTTCACAGCCACATCTGGGATGCCTGGGCGGACGAGGACGGCTCCATAGGCAAGTCTTACGGTTACCAGCTGGGTGTGAAGCATGAGTATAAGGAGGGTATGATGGATCAGGTGGACCGGGTGATATACGACCTTAAAAATAACCCTTACAGCCGTCGTATCATGACGAATATCTACGTCCACAAGGATCTCCACGAGATGAATCTCTATCCCTGCGCCTACAGTATGACTTTTAATGTGACAAAGCGGCCCGGAGAGGAGAAGCTGGTCCTGAACGGTATATTAAATCAGCGTTCCCAGGATGTCCTGACGGCCAATAACTGGAATGTTTGCCAGTATGCGGTGCTGATGCACATGATGGCCCAGGTCTGCGGCATGCAGGTGGGAGAGTTCGTCCACGTCATTGCGGACGCACATATCTATGACCGCCATGTGCCGATGGTCGAGGAACTCATCAGCCGCAAGCCCTTTCCGGCGCCGACCTTCTGGCTGAACCCGGAAGTGACCGACTTTTACAAATTCACCCGGGACGACGTGAAGCTGATAAATTACGAGACCGGGCCGCAGATAAGCGATATACCCGTCGCTGTATGACAGGGAAAGGGGGGCTGACAGACTTCGTCGCAACACGGCGAATTTTCGGACCTCCTTCCGCCGCCTATAGTGTGCTGCTCCCGCTATGTCTACACTCCGTTCCGGTCCGCGCTAAACGGACGTCCACTGAGTCTCCGCTTCGCTCCGGTCCGTGCTAACACGAGTGCCACAGGCACTCAGCACCGTCCAGCGCCTCGCCCGCTGTGCGGGTTCAGACAGACGCTCCCGCAGCACACACTATGCTCAGTCGGTCTGCGAAAATTACGCCTGTGGATTGCGACAAAGCCGTCAGCCCCTTTCCATGGCGTAGGTTTTGGTAAATTAAGGAGTAATACATGAATGCTATAGCAGCTGTAGATCTAAATTGGGCTATAGGGCTTAAAAATAAGCTCCTGGTCAGTATCCCTGAGGACATGAAGTTCTTCCGGGAGACCACCACAGGTAAGGTGGTCGTCATGGGGCGAAAGACCCTGGAGAGTTTCCCCGGTGGGCGCCCGCTCCCGAAGCGGACGAATATAGTCCTCACCGGCGACCCGGCTTACACAGTCAAGGGTGCCATCATCGTCCACGACATGGACGAGCTTCATGCAGAGCTGGCCGGGTACCCTTCTGAGGACATCTACGTCATCGGCGGCGAGAGTGTTTATCGCCAGCTCATCGGCGAGTGCGACGTGGCCCACATCACGAAGATAAATTACAGCTTCGAGGCCGATGCCTGGTTCCCGAATTTGGACGAGATGCCGGAGTGGGAGATTACTGCGGACAGCGAGGAGCACACCTGCTTCGATTTGGAGTACTTCTTCCTCAGGTACGAGAGGAAGCACTGAGCACCAGGCGGCCAGCACCGCCGGCAGCCCAACAAAGATTATCACCTTTTATCAGGATATTAATAAAAGAAAGAAGGCATGATCATGGAAAAGAAAAACATTGACTGGGCAAATCTGGATTTTTCCTACCACGAGACTGACAAGCGCTTTGTCTCCATGTACACGGACGGTGCCTGGGATGAGGGAACTCTCGTGGATGACGCGAATATCACCATGAATGAGTGCGCCGGCGTCCTCCAGTATGCGCAGACTGTATTCGAGGGGCTCAAAGCTTATGAGACTGTGGATGGCAGGATCGTCGTATTCAGGCCGGATCTGAACGCTGCCCGTCTCACCTCCTCAGCGAAGAGGCTGGAAATGCCGGTTTACCCCGAGGATAAGTTCGTGGAGGCTGTAAAGACAGTAGTGAAAGCCAATGCGGCTTATGTCCCGCCCTACGGCACCGGAGCTACCCTATATATCCGCCCCTACGAGTTCGGTATCAGCTCTGTCATCGGCGTGGCCCCGGCCAGGGATTACATGTTCAGGATATTTACCACTCCGGTGGGACCCTACTTCAAGCAGGGCATTAAGCCTCTCTACATCCGCATCTCCGATTTTGACCGGGCAGCGCCTCACGGCACCGGGAATATCAAGGCTGGTCTTAACTATGCCATGAGTCTTTATCCCATAGTAGAGGCTCACAAGCTGGGCTTTGATGAAAATATGTATCTTGATCCCGGTAGCAGGACAAAGGTAGAGGAGACCGGCGGTGCCAATTTCCTTTTCGTTACGAAGGAGGGCAAGCTGGTGACACCTCTGTCCGACAGCATTCTTCCCTCCATCACCCGACGCTCACTGCTGTACGTGGCTGAGCATTATCTGGGAATGGAAGTGGAACAGAGGGTGGTCTTAAAGGACGAGGTGCCGGAGTTCGCTGAGATAGGTCTCTGCGGCACCGCAGCCGTCATTTCCCCTGTGGGGAAGATTTATGACCATGGCACTGATATCTGCGTGCCCAGCGGCATGGATGAGATGGGGCCGGTGCTGGCGAAGCTGCGCAGCACTCTGGTGGACATTCAGGACGGCAGGATCGAAGCGCCTGAGGGCTGGGTAGTCGAGATTCAGTAAACAATATTACTATAAAAGTCCCGGACTGTGGACATGCTGAGCCGTGCTTGCACGAGCGAAT
>JAJPYU010000202.1 GCA_021204765.1 Clostridiales bacterium | reverse complement strand
TGATATCCGGAAAGCCCCCGTCGGCTATGGTCCGCAGAGTCTAATTGATGTCATCCAAGTCCCTCACCAGGTTCACCAGCGTGGAGGCGATGACTGTGGGCAGGTGGCTTATGGAACCTACAGAGAAATCGTGCTTCATGTAATCCAGCACCAGGGGGATAGCCCCGATACTTTTCACAAAGCTCTCGAACTCCATGACTTTGGAGTGGGAGATGGTGGGAGTGGGGGTCAGCATGTAGTAGGCATTCTCCAGCAGGTATGCCGTAGAGTATTCGTAGCCGGTGTGCTCCGTGCCGCACATGGGGTGCCCGCCGATGAAATGCCTCTCCAGGTCGGGGTAACGGCTGATGGTCTCGTGAATGCGGTTTTTGACGCTGCCCACGTCGGTGAGGAGCATGCCTCCATGGAGTATGTCGGAGAGCTTCTGCACATAGTCATTATTTTCAAGGACGGGGGCGCAGAGGTAAATGTAATCGCAGTCCGCGAAATCCCCGTTTACATCGGCGCAGGTCTCATCGATAACGCCCTCAGCGGCAGCCGCTTCCAGAGTGTTCGCGTCAGTATCATAGGCGATAAGGGTGATCCGGGGGTGTATCCGTCTTATAGTCTTTGCGATGGAACCGCCAATGTGTCCCAGTCCTATGAACGCGATCTTAGATGGTGTCATTTTGTAAATGCCTCCCTGTAAAATGTTATCGCACCGGAGCAATTTTCGTTTATACAGTAGCGCGAGCCCGCGTGCTTTAACGCTTTGACTTCCTGAAGTATACATCAACTACAGCGAAATTTCCATGCTTTTCCTTAATTTGGATATTTTGCATAAATGAGTTGCAAAACCGGGGAAAGTTTAGTAGAATATATCCATACGCGGCCTCTCAGGAGAGAGCCTGTCCCATAGGAGGCAGCCAGAGGAGAGCCCGAAAGAATTTATAATATCGGAGGAAGATACATTATGAAAGTTTACACGACGGACAAAGTCAGAAATGTGGCGATACTGGGTCATGGAGGAGCCGGCAAGACCACTATCGTTGAGGCTATGGCTTACCTGTCAGGGGTCACGAACCGCATGGGGAAAGTTACCGACGGCAATACCATCAGCGATTACGATAAGGAGGAGCAGAAGAGGGGATTCTCCATCAGTACCTCCGTGGTTCCCATCGAGTGGGGCGACACGAAGATCAATATCCTGGACACTCCCGGCTTCTTCGATTTCGTCGGAGAGGTGGAGGAGGCCGTGTCAGCCGCTGATGGCGCCATCATCGTCATCAATGGGAAGTCCGGCGTGGAAGTCGGTACCCAGAAGGCCTGGGACATCTGTGAGAAATATCACCTGCCCCGCCTGATCTGTGTCACTGGAATGGATGATGACAATGCCAGCTTTAAGCAGGTGGTTTCCGACCTGCAGCAGATGTATGGAAAGAAGATAGCTCCTTTCCATTTCCCGCTCCGTGCCAATGAGAAGTTCGTCGGTTATATAAATGTCATTTCAAAGGAAGCACACAAGTGGGACCGCAATGGGAATACCATTCCCACGGATATGCCGGACGATGCTACGGATAATCTGGAGACCCTCAGGGAGGCTCTGGTGGAGGCAGTGGCTGAGACCAGCGAGGAGCTTATGGAACGCTATTTCGACGGCGAGGAGTTCTCCGAGGATGAGATCCGGGAGGCCTTAAGGGTCAGCGTCCATGACGGCTCCATTATCCCTATCTCCTGTGCCTGCGGCCTGGAGGCCCATGGGATTTATACCCTGCTGGATGACATTGTAAAATACCTGCCCGGCCCGGACACTCTGGAATGCAAGGCTATCAATACCCGCACCAACGAGCCTTTCGATGCGGACTATGATTTCAAGAAGCCCAAGAGCGCTTATATTTTTAAGACCATCGTGGATCCTTTCATCGGAAAATATTCACTGATAAAGGTCACTTCCGGTGTCATTAAGACTGACGATGTCCTCTATAATGACGAGAAATACATGGATGACAAAGTGGGCAAGGTCTACGTCCTCAGAGGCAATAAGCCCATGGAGGTGCCGGAGCTGCACGCCGGTGATATCGGTGCGTTAGCGAAGCTTAATAAGGTGGCCACCACGGATACCCTATCCACCAAGGCAAATTCTGTGATGTTCCCCCGCACATCCATCTCCAGACCTTATACCTCAAAGCGTTATAATCCGGTGAATAAGGCCGATGTGGATAAGGTATCCCAGTCACTGCAGAAGATATGCCAGGAGGATCTGACTGTTAAGATGGTAAATGACGGCGAGAATCACCAGACTCTGCTCTACGGCATCGGCGATCAGCAGCTGGATGTGGTGGTGAGCAAGCTTCAGGATAAGTATAAAGTACAGATTACCCTGGAGCGTCCCAGAGTGGCATTCCGTGAGACTCTGAGGAAGAAATCCGATGTGGAGGCCAAGTACAAGAAGCAGACCGGCGGCCACGGACAGTACGGTCACGTCAAGATGACCTTCGAGCCCTCCGGGGATCTGGAGACCCCTTACGTCTTTGAGACCATGGTTGTGGGCGGCACGGTTCCCAGGAATTATTACCCGGCAGTCGAGAAGGGTATCATAGAGTCAGTGGAGAAAGGCCCTGTGGCCGGATACCCGGTGGTGGGCGTCAAGGCCGTGCTCTATGATGGTTCCTATCATCCGGTGGATTCCTCGGAAATGGCATTTAAGACCGCTTCCATCCAGGCCTTCAAGAAGGGCTTTATGGCGGCCTCACCCATACTGCTGGAGCCTATATCCACACTGAAGGTGGTGGTGCCGGACAGCTACACCGGAGACATCATGGGTGACTTAAACAAGCGCCGCGGCAGAGTGCTGGGCATGAATCCCATGCCGGGCGGGAAGCAGGAGATAGTGGCGGACATTCCTACCTCCGAGCTCTACGGATACAATACGGATTTGCGTTCCATGACAGGCGGAGCCGGGACCTTCTCCTACGAGTTTGCCAGGTATGAGCAGGCACCTTCTGATGTACAGGAGAAGGAAATTGCGGCGAGAGCAGAGGAAGAGTAGATTGGAGGTATCCAGCAAAGGCAGGAGACAATACTTTGGATCTGCAGGAATAATGAATTAAATGAATTAGAGGTAAGAGGTGTTCCGATTTGGGACGCCTCTTATTTATGTCAGCGCAATGCGGGTGGAGGCTACCGTGTGAAAAGTAACCCCGTCAAAATTTTGGATGGAACGAGCTGAAATGTTATGTTGATTTCATTTCTGCGTTGTGCTAATATTTTGAATGGTGCGGGACAAAGTGTGCCCATCTGCATATATCAGGATGAAAGGGAGGTTTTACCTATGTCAGTGCCTTATGATCACACGAAAGTCGAGCCGAAATGGCAGAAAATCTGGGATGACGAGAAGGCCTTCGCGGCCAGCGACGATTATTCCAGACCGAAATATTATGCGTTAGTTGAGTTTCCCTACCCTTCCGGTCAGGGGCTCCATGTGGGGCACCCGAGACCGTATACAGCTCTGGATATAGTCTCCAGAAAAAGGCGGATGCAGGGGTACAATGTCCTCTTTCCCATGGGATGGGACGCTTTCGGCCTGCCCACGGAGAATTATGCAATTAAGAATCACATCCATCCGGCCATCGTGACGAAAAATAACGTGGAGCGTTTCAAGGGACAGCTCCATTCCCTGGGATATTCCTTTGACTGGGACAGGGAGATCAATACCACGGATCCTGAATACTACAAGTGGACTCAGTGGATTTTCTTAAAGCTTTTCAAGGCGGGGCTGGCATACAAGAAGGAGATGCCCATCAACTGGTGCACCTCCTGCAAGGTGGGACTGGCCAACGAGGAGGTGGTAAACGGTGTCTGCGAGCGCTGCGGCTCCCCTGTCATCAGGAAAGTGAAGAGTGAGTGGATGTTAAAGATTACTGATTACGCTGACAAGCTCATCGACGGCCTGGACACTGTGGACTACATCGAGCGGGTGAAGGTCTCCCAGAAGAACTGGATAGGCCGCTCCACCGGCGCGGAGGTGGATTTCCCCATAAAGGATAAGGAGGAGAAGCTCACCATCTACACCACCAGGGCGGACACTCTCTTCGGCGTCACCTACATGGTGGTCTCCCCGGAGCACCCCTATCTGGACAAGTATAAGGATGAGATAGCGAACTGGGCCGAGATAGAGGCTTACAGGGATATGGCCTCCAGGAAGTCCGACTTCGAGAGGTCGGAGCTCAATAAGGATAAGACCGGCGTGCAGATCGACGGCCTGTCCGCCATCAATCCGGTAAACGGCAAGGAGGTCCCTATCTGGGTCTCCGACTATGTGCTCATGAGCTACGGCACCGGCGCCATCATGGCCGTGCCGGCTCACGACAGCCGTGACTGGGAGTTTGCAAAGAAGTTTAATCTGCCTATCATCCAGGTGGTGGCAAAGAACGGCGAGGAAGTGGATGTGAATGAGGCTGCTTTCACCGATGTGGCCACCGGAGTGCTGGTAAATTCCGATTTCCTCAATGGCCTGGAAGTGCGGGATGCGAAAAATGAGATGATTAAATGGCTGGAGGAAAAGGGCATAGGCCATGCAAAGGTAAATTACAAGCTCCGTGACTGGGTATTTTCAAGGCAGAGATACTGGGGCGAGCCCATCCCCATAGTCCACTGCGACAAGTGCGGGTATGTGCCCATAGATGAGAGCGAGCTGCCCCTGCTTCTGCCTGAGGTGGAGAGCTACATGCCTACGGATAACGGGGAATCCCCTCTGGCGGCCATGACTGACTGGGTGAACACTACCTGTCCCTGCTGTGGGGGCCCCGCAAAGCGGGAGACCGACACCATGCCCCAGTGGGCCGGATCATCCTGGTATTTCTTAAGATACACTGATCCCAATAATAAGGAAGCTCTGGCAAGCCCAGAGGCCCTTAAATACTGGATGCCTGTGGACTGGTACAACGGCGGCATGGAGCACACGACCCTGCACCTTCTGTATTCCAGGTTCTGGCACAAGTTCCTTTATGACGAGGGTGTGGTGCCCTGCCCGGAGCCTTACATGAAGCGTACTTCCCATGGCATGATCCTGGGAGAGAACGGGGAGAAGATGAGCAAGTCCCGGGGCAATGTGGTCAATCCCGACGATATCGTGAGGGACTACGGCGCGGATACCCTGCGCACCTATGAGATGTTTATAGGAGCTTTTGACCTGGCGGCTTCCTGGTCCGAGAAGGGCGTGAAAGGCTGCCGGAAATTCCTGGAGAGGGTCTGGAGACTGCAGGATATAGTCACCGATGAGGAGGGATATTCAAAGGATCTGGAGACAAAGATGCACCAGACCATCAAGAAGGTCTCCGACGACTTCGAGAATCTGAAATACAATACGGCCATCGCGGCCATGATGTCGCTCTTAAACGATTTCACCGCGAAAGGGGTTGTGACTAAGGGTGAGATGCAGACCCTGCTGACCCTTCTCAATCCCGTGGCGCCCCATATCACCGAGGAAATCTGGGAGAGCTTAGGATATGAGGGCAGGATCTATCAGCAGAGCTGGCCTGAATATGATGAGGCGAAGACAGTGGAGGACACCGTGGAGATCGCCGTCCAGATAAACGGCAAGATGCGGGGGACCATCACCATCGCCAGGGATGAGGCAAAGAATGCCGTCATCGCTAAGGCGAGGGAGGCACTGGCAGGCCGCCTGACCGGAAATATAGTGAAAGAGATTTATGTGCCCGGGCGGATTGTAAATATAGTTATGAAAGGCTAAAAAGTGAAAGTAGATTTATTTAGTATAGGCCGGTTTACCGTCCACAGTTACGGACTTATGATCGCCATAGGCATAATCCTGGCGGTGATAATCGCCATGAAGAGGGCTGCAGGGCGGAAGCTGGTGGCCGATGAGGTCTTAAATATCTCGATCATCATCGTGGTGTTCGGTTTTCTGGGGGCCAAGATACTTTTTGTATTGGAGAATTTCAAGCAATTCCTGGTAAGTCCCATGTCTGTCATCGGCTCGTCAGGCTTCGTGGTCTACGGTGGCATCTGTATTGGGCTCTTCTGTGTGTTCGCCTACTGCAGATGGATACGGAAAGTGAGCTTTCTGCGTTACGTGGATCTGGTATTTCCCTGCGTGGCCTTAGGCCAGGCCTTCGGGCGGCTGGGCTGCTTTATGGCAGGCTGCTGTTACGGAAAGGAAACTACCGCCTGGTGGGGAGTGACTTTCCCGGAAGGCAGCTTTGCCCCGGCGGGAGTGCCGCTCATTCCCACGCAGCTGATCTCAGCTATCGGGGATTTCGTCATTTTCCTGGTGCTCATATGGTTTACGAAGAAAGCGAAGAAGGTGGGAGATGTCACAGCCCTCTACCTGCTGCTCTATGGGGCTGGGCGCTTCTGCGTGGAATTCCTGCGCCAGAATGAGCAGGGTGGCATCGGACCTCTGACCACAGCTCAGTGCTTCTCCATCTGCTTTATTGCAGCGTCCATTATACTTTTCATGCTGAACCGGAAGATGCCGTACTCAGCCAACTACGCGGAGGTGCTGGCAGAGAAGACTGAGACGGACAGCACTGAGGAGTCAGAAGATAACACTGATGGCGAGCACGGGGAATTAAAAGAAAATAGTAATGAAGATGCAGCAGAAAGTAATCCTGACTCTGATGAAGAATAGTCCGTGGTAGATATGATTAAGGAGATGTCGGCTGAAAAAAGAGCTTTAATTGCCATGAGCGGGGGCGTGGATTCCTCAGTGGCGGCATTTCTCATGAAGGAGGCCGGCTATGACTGCATTGGGGCCACAATGAGACTTATAGGCTGGGACATACCCGTTGCCGACGAGGAGGATGCCCATAGCTGCTGTTCCCTGGAAGATGTGGAGGATGCCCGCAGGGTGGCATTTTCCCTGGGGATACCCTACTACGTCTTCAATTACTCGGAGGGATTTAAGGAACGTGTGATAGATTACTTCGTCCGCTTCTATGATGAGGGACGCACCCCCAATCCCTGCATAGAGTGCAACCGATGCATGAAGTTCGGCAGCCTCATGCTCCGGGCTAAGGAGCTGGGCTGTGAATGTCTGGCTACCGGGCATTACGCCAGAATAGAGCAGGATGAAAGCAGCGGGAGATGGCTGCTTAAGAAAGCCCTTGATGAGAATAAGGATCAGAGCTACTTCTTATACACACTGACCCAGGAGCAGCTGAGATATACGAGATTCCCCCTTGGGGAGATGACCAAGGACGAGGCTCGCAAGATAGCTGCCGCTCAGGGTCTCATAACCGCCAGAAAGCATGACAGCCAGGATATCTGTTTTGTGCCGGACGGGAGATACGCCGATTTCATAGAGGCTTACACCGGGAAGAAATATCCGGAGGGCGACTTCATAGACAAGGACGGAAATGTCCTGGGACGCCACAAAGGCATCATCCGCTACACGGTGGGCCAGCGGAAGAGACTTGGCATCGCTCTGGGTGAGCCGGCATACGTTCTCCGAGTAAATCCAGAGGACAACACGGTGACGCTGGGGTCCAATGAAGATCTCTTTTCGCGGACTTTAGAGGCGGATCGCATAAACCTGATCTCCTGCAAGAGGATAGAGGCTCCCATCCGCGTCAGGGCGAAAATACGAAACAGGCATAAAGAGCAGTGGGCCACGGCAGAGCAGGTTGGAGATGACCGCATCCGGGTG